>NZ_JBCOME010000031.1:0-46552 GCF_040924365.1 Ruminococcus sp. 1001136sp1_2201st1_G3_2201SCRN_220225
GCAAGACTAACTTCCACCCCCAGTTTCTAATGTAGAACAAAACAGACTAAAGGTGGAAGTTAGTTTTTCATTTAAGGTATTTTTTTTCTTTTATTAAACATTCAGGTTGTGTTCCTTTAGCAGAACTGTTATAATTGTTATATGGGTGTTGCCATAACGGTAGGCGGTTAGTCCTTCAACAGAGGGACTGTGACCCTCTGATTACATAGAAACCCGTAAGGGAATTCAGTGGAAAGGAGGGCTAAGCCAATGAGTATTGTTGACCTTATAGCAGTTGTAAGCTTCGGCTTAACCTGCTTTACAATAGGATACACATTGGGTAAAGATGTAAATAATACACAAAAATAGCCGCCCTGTCTGTAAACTAAGCGGCAATTTTTGCTAACCAGTATATGGGCTAACCGTCTATCGGCAACACTCTTTTTCTATACTTATATTAACATTCTGTTGTCTTAATGTCAATTATCTATATTCGAATTTATTTCACCACGCGAACCTTTGAAACACCCTCAATAGCCTTCAGTGCATCCAGTGCCTCTGCAGAAGCCGCACTCTCCAGATCAATCAGAGTATACGCATACTCTCCTTTACTCTTGTTTGTCATATCTGCAATGTTCAGGCCCTCAGCACCAAGAATCTTGGTCAGCTGGCTGATCATGTTAGGAATGTTCTTATGTGTAATGGCAATACGTCCAACCGCTACGCAGGTACCCATGTCACAGTTCGGGAAATTTACGGAATTTTTGATATTACCATTCTCAAGGAAATCACGAACCTCCTTCACAGCCATAACTGCACAGTTCTCCTCAGATTCCTCTGTGGAGGCTCCAAGATGAGGAGTTACCAGAATACCCTCGTGACCTGCAACTGTATGGTTGGCAAAGTCTGTTACATACTTTTTCACCTTGCCGCTGTTCAGCGCCTCAATCAGCGCATCCTCGTCAACCAGAAGGTCACGGGCAAAGTTCAGAAGTACAACACCGTCTTTCATCTTCTCGAAAGCTTCTTTGTTGATCATCTTCTCTGTGGAATCCAGAAGCGGTACATGTACAGTAATATAATCACACTTGCTGTAAATCTCATCTAGGCTCTTGCTGTGCTTAATAGTACGGGAAAGGTTCCATGCTGCATCGATGGAAATGTATGGATCATATCCATAAACCTCCATACCAAGGGAAGCTGCTGCATTTGCCACCATGCTTCCGATAGCACCAAGACCGATGATACCAAGCTTTTTGCCCATGATCTCACAGCCTGCAAACTGCTTCTTCTGCTTCTCAGCAAGCTTATCAATATCTTCCTGGTCTTTTTCTCTCTGTACCCACTCAATACCTCCCACAATGTCACGGGAAGCAAGAAGCATACCGGCAAGAACCAGCTCCTTTACACCATTTGCATTGGCTCCAGGAGTATTAAATACAACGATACCTTTCTCTGCACACTCTTTCACCGGAATGTTATTGACTCCGGCACCGGCACGTGCGATCACAGCAACGCTCTCCGGCAGCTCCATGTCATGCATCTTGGCACTTCTTACAAGAACCGCCTGGCAGTCATCCAGAGTATCTGCTTTTTTATAATTATCATCAAAAATGTCCAGGCCCTTCTGGGCAATAGGATTCAGGCAATGATACTGAAACATCAGGCATTTTCCTCCTCAAACTTTTTCATGAATGCAACCAGCGCTTCCACGCCAGCCTTTGGCATTGCATTGTAAATGCTTGCTCTCATACCGCCAACAGTTCTGTGGCCCTTCAGGTTCACAAGACCTGCCTTGGCAGCCTCAGCAACGAATTTCGCATCCATCTCTTTATCTCCTGTTACAAAAGGAACATTCATAAGAGAACGGTCCTTCGGAACAACTGTGCCATGGAAAAGCTTGCTGGAATCAAGGAAATCGTAAAGGATCTTGGCTTTCTCCTCGTTGCGTTTCTTCATCTCTTCCAGACCGCCCATTTTCTTCAGCCATTTGAAAACTTTACCGCATACGTAGATGCAATATGCATTCGGTGTATTATAAAGGGAACCAGCATCTGCATGTGTCTTATAGGTAAGCATGGTAGGTGTTCCCGGAAGAACATCCTCTGTGATCAGATCCTCGCGGATAATGGCGATTACCATACCTGCAGGTCCGATGTTCTTCTGAACGCCGCCATAGATAATACCATATTTGCTTACATCAACCGGCTCGGAAAGGAAACAGGAGGATACATCTGCCACAAGTGTTTTGCCCTTTGTATTTGGAAGCTCTTTGAACTTGGTTCCATAAATGGTGTTGTTCTCACAGATATAAACATAGTCTGCATCCGGGCTGATCGGAAGATCGCTGCAATCCGGAATGTAGGAGAAGGTCTTATCCTCGGAAGAAGCAATCTTGTTCGCTTTTCCGTATTTCTGTGCTTCCTGATATGCTTTCTTTGCCCACTGACCGGTTACAATGTAGTCAGCCACCTTATTTTTCATAAGGTTCATTGGGATCATGGCAAACTGCTGGGAAGCGCCGCCCTGAAGGAAAAGTACCTTATAGTTGTCCGGAATATTCATCAGCTCACGAAGGTCCTTCTCAGCTGTGTCAATGATTTCCTGGAATGCAGCACTTCTGTGGCTCATTTCCATAACGGACATGCCGGTACCATTGTAATCCATCATTTCATCTGCGACTTCTTTCAACACCTCTTCCGGAAGGACCGCCGGTCCTGCGGAAAAATTGTACACTCTGCTCATTTCTTCACATCCTCCTCATCAAATACCTCGTCTAAACTTGCTCCTGCAGGAACCATAGGATATACGCTTAAATCCTGGTCGATCCAGCAATCGAGAACTACCGGACCCTCTGATGAAAGCGCCATCTTAAGTGCAGGCTCTACTTCTTCCATCTTCGTAACGCGGATTGCTTTTGCTCCCATTGCTTCAGAAACTTTCACGAAGTCCACACCATCATTTAAGATGGTCTGAGAATATCTTTGTTCATAGAACAGAGTCTGCCACTGGCGTACCATTCCCAGAACATGATTATTCAGAATGATCTGGACAAGAGGTTTGCCGCAGCGAACTGCCGTGGCGATCTCGTTCATGTTCATACGGAAACAGCCGTCTCCTGCTATATTTACCACGGTTTTGTCCGGGCAGCCCATCTTTGCTCCGATTGCTGCGCCAAGGCCGTAACCCATGGTACCAAGCCCTCCTGATGTCAGGAAGGTTCTCGGCTCCTTAAATTTGAAATACTGGGCCGCCCACATCTGGTGCTGTCCTACATCTGTGGAAATGATTGCATCTCCACCAGTCAGTTCATAAAGCTTCTGGATCACGTAGGGTCCGGTAAGCTGGGAATGATCGTAATTCAACGGATACTTAGCTTTCATATCCTGAATATGCTGTACCCATTCATCATGGCGCTTCTCCGGGATTTTCACAAGGAGAAGCTTCAGCACTTCCTTCAGATCTCCGATCACGGAAGCATCAACTGCAATATTCTTGTTGATCTCCGCTGCATCTACATCAATCTGCAGGATCTTTGCCTTCGGTGCGAAGGTCTTTGTATCTCCTGTCACACGGTCGCTGAAGCGTGCACCAAGAGTGATCAGAAGGTCACACTCGCACATTGCGTAGTTGGAAGTTTTGGTTCCATGCATTCCAACCGGACCTGTGTAAAGCTCATCCTCTCCGGAAAAAGCCCCTTTTCCCATAAGGCTGTCGCAGACCGGAGCCTGGATCTTGTGGGCAAGTGCACGGACTTCTTCAGATGCATCTGCGATCACAGCACCGCCGCCAACAAAAATAAATGGCTTTTTCGCTGCTGCGATCATCTGGGCTGCTGTATCCACATCCTTCGGACGGATGGTGTCAACCTTCGGCTCTACGGCTGTGATGGTGTGACGGATATATTCACATTTTGCTGCGGTTACGTCCTTTGGCACATCTACGAGTACCGGACCAGGACGACCGCTTTTGGCGATGATAAAAGCTTTGCGGATGGTGTCTGCAAGCTTTGTTACATCTTTGACAATATAGCTGTGTTTTGTCACAGGCATTACAATGCCTGCGATATCAACTTCCTGGAAGGAATCTTTTCCAAGAAGGGCAGTTCCAACATTACAGGTAATTGCTACCACAGGAACAGAGTCCATACACGCGGTGGCAATTCCGGTTACCAGGTTGGTTGCACCTGGGCCGGAAGTTGCCAGACACACTCCGACCTTTCCTGTCGCACGGGCGTAACCGTCTGCCGCGTGGGAAGCTCCCTGCTCATGGGAAGTAAGTACATGTTTGATTTTATCACTGTATCGGTAAAGGGCGTCATAAACGTTCAGAATAGCTCCGCCTGGATATCCGAAAACGGTATCCACGCTTTGCTCCAGCAAACATTCTATGATGATCTCCGCTCCTGTAAGCTGCAATTTCATTTCCTCCTGGTATATTATACTGTAAAAATCTCGGACATTTGCTATGAAAGAACCATACTTTCATGAACCATAATTCCATTCACATGTCCGGATAAGAATCTTATTATTTTGCTTTCGGAACCTCAAGGATCGCACCGCGGTTTCCGGAAGTAACCATTGCTGCATATCTTGCCAGATATCCGGTTGTAACCTTCGGCTCTCTCGGCTGCCATTTTGCTTTTCTTGCTGCAAGCTCTTCATCAGAAACCTTCAGTTCCAGCTTCAGTTCCGGAATATTGATGCTGATGATATCCCCTTCCTCAACAAGGGCGATGGGACCGCCTACTGCTGCCTCTGGTGAAACATGTCCGATGGAAGCGCCTCTGGATGCACCACTGAAACGTCCATCTGTAATAAGGGCTACAGAAGAACCAAGTCCCATACCTGCGATTGCAGAGGTAGGATTCAGCATTTCTCTCATTCCAGGACCACCCTTCGGTCCTTCATAACGGATGACAACAACGTCACCTTCTACGATCTTGCCGCCTTTGATTGCTGCGATTGCGTCTTCCTCGCAGTCAAAAACTCTTGCAGGTCCTTCATGAACCATCATCTCCGCAACAACTGCAGAACGTTTTACAACGCTTCCGTCTGGTGCAAGGTTGCCCTGAAGTACAGCAAGTCCTCCTGTGGTGCTGTATGGATTGTCGATCGGGCGGATTACTTCCGGGTTCAGGTTTACACAGTCCTTGATATTCTCGCCTACTGTTTTTCCGGTTACAGTCATGCACTCTGTGTGAAGGAGTCCCTTCTTATTCAGCTCGTTCATAACTGCGTATACGCCGCCTGCTTCGTTCAGGTCTTCCATGTAAGTCGGGCCTGCCGGTGCAAGGTGGCAAATGTTCGGAGTCTTTGCACTGATTTCATTTGCAAAGCTGATATCGAAATCCCAGCCAATCTCATGTGCGATTGCCGGAAGATGAAGCATACTGTTTGTGGAACAGCCAAGAGCCATATCTACAGTAAGGGCATTGAGAAGTGCCTCTTTTGTCATAATATCTCTTGGACGGATGTTGCGGCGGTACATTTCCATAACCTGCATTCCTGCATGCTTTGCAAGACGGATACGCTCAGAATATACAGCCGGGATGGTTCCGTTTCCTTTCAGTCCCATACCAAGAACCTCAGTAAGGCAGTTCATACTGTTTGCAGTGTACATACCGGAACAGGAACCGCAGGTCGGACATGTTTTGTTCTCACACTCAGTCAGGCCTTCCTCTGTAAGCTTGCCTGCTGCGTAAGCACCAACAGCCTCAAACATGCTGGAAAGACTTGTCTTGTGTCCGTTTAAGTGACCAGCCAGCATCGGGCCTCCGCTTACGAATACGGTAGGAACGTTGATTCTGGCTGCTGCCATCAAAAGTCCCGGTACGTTCTTGTCACAGTTCGGGATCATAACAAGAGCGTCAAACTGGTGAGCCAGTGCCATGGCCTCTGTGGAATCTGCGATCAGGTCTCTTGTTACAAGAGAATATTTCATACCGATATGTCCCATTGCAATACCGTCACAGACAGCGATTGCAGGGAACATGACCGGAGTTCCTCCAGCCATTGCCACGCCAAGCTTTACAGCCTGTGCGATTTTATCCAGGTTCATGTGGCCTGGTACAATCTCATTGTAGGAACAAACGATTCCTACTAATGGGCGCTCCATTTCTTCTTTTGTCATTCCAAGGGCATTGAACAGGGAACGGTGAGGTGCCTGCTGTGTGCCTGTTTTTACTGCGTCACTTCTCATAACTTGTATCTCCTTTTTGCTTCATAGCCGGAAAAAATGATCCATTTGCTTTTTTGTTTATTTCGAATTCTAAATTTCCTTAGCGATCAGGTCACCCATCTCTTTCGTTCCAACCAGAGTGCATCCCTCAGACATAATGTCACCAGTACGGTATCCGGCAGTCAGAACCTTCTGTACAGCAGCCTCAACTGCATTTGCTTCCTCATCCAGATCCAGGGAAAAACGAAGCATCATGGCTGCGGAAAGGATGGTTGCGATCGGGTTGGCCTTATTCTGTCCTGCAATATCAGGTGCGGAGCCATGGCTTGGCTCGTAAAGACCAAATCTGGTCTCGTTCAGGCTGGCAGAGGAAAGCATTCCGATAGAACCGGTAACCATACTTGCCTCATCAGAAAGAATATCACCGAACATATTCTCAGTGAGAATAACATCGAACTGCTTCGGATCTCTCACCAGCTGCATTGCACAGTTGTCAACCAGCATATGCTCAAGAGTAACTTCCGGGTAATCCTTCGCTACTTCTTCTACTACTTTTCTCCAAAGTCTGGAGGAATCCAGAACATTTGCCTTGTCAACGCTTGTTACTTTTTTGCGGCGTTTCATGGCAATGTCAAATGCCTTGATGGCAATTCTGCGAATCTCATTTTCGTTGTAGGAAAGGGTATCGATGGCTTTCTTTACGCCGTTCTCTTCTACTGTTTTTCTCTCGCCAAAATAAAGACCGCCTGTAAGCTCTCGTACGATGATCATGTCAAATCCGTCTCCAATGATCTCATCGCGAAGAGGGCATGCTGCACGAAGTTCGTTGTATAAATATGCAGGGCGAAGGTTTGCAAAAAGATTCAGTGCCTTACGAATGGCAAGAAGTCCTGCCTCCGGGCGTTTGGATGGCTCCAGCTTATACCATGGGGATGTCTTGGCATCTCCACCGATAGAGCCCATAAGAACTGCATCAGAAGCTTTCGCTGTAGCGATTGCCTCGTCTGTAAGCGGTACTCCATGTACATCAATGGAAGCTCCGCCTAAAAGTACTTCAGAATAAGAAAAAGTATGTCCATATTTCTCACATACTTTGTCCAGAACTTTTTTTGCTTCTGCAACGATTTCCGGACCGATTCCGTCTCCGGGGATCAGTGAAATGTTGTAATTCATAATAATTTCCTCTCCTTCGTTTCTGAATGCCAGCGGAAAATCACCTCTCGCCTGACACCAATGGATAATTGTTATTATAATAACGCACTTTCTTTAATATTTCAACATGTTAAAGTAAAAAACTGTCAAAAAACTGCCTTTTTTCCCATTCTCAAAAAACATTCACGGAAGAAAAAAGGCCCCATCCCTTTATGGAATGAAGCCTGTTCTTAGTTTCTGTCATATTCGGATGAATCTGATTATGCAGAAGCCTGCTCTGCTTTCTCAACTTCGGCAATTGCCTGTTTCCTCATAGGGATACGGCAGTTCTTATTGTTACCGAACTCTACGATCACGTCTTCTTCTGTCATGTCGATGATGACACCGTAGAAGCCGCTTGTAGTTACAATACTGTCACCTACAGCCATATCGCTGAGCATCGCCTGTACTCTCTTCTGCTCTTTCTTCTGAGGTCTGATCATCAGAAAATACATAATACCGAAAAGTACAACCAGCCATACGATGGTAAATCCCATACTCATTCCGCTTGATGCGTCCATTTGCTATTCCTCCTGTATCTTACTATCACGCCCTGTCTTTTTCACCAGCGCATTATAGTATATAATACACAAAATAATTTGATTCTTCAAGTATTTTTCCGATTTTTTATATTAATTTCATTTACTATATCTGCTGTTAATTTTTCCCTCTTCAAAACCAGCCAGTCGCATTTCTTTATATTCTGCAAAATTGCCCTGATCCAGTGCATCCCTGATTTCCTCCATCAGGTGATTGTAGAAGTAAAGATTGTGAAGCACGCAAAGGCGCATTCCCAACATTTCTTTCGCTTTCAGAAGGTGGCGGATATAGGCTCTGCTGTAATGCTGACAGGCAGGACACTGACATCCCTCTTCGATTGGGGACGGATCCAATTCATATTTCGCATTAAACAGATTCAGCTTGCCGCGATTGGTGTAAACATGTCCATGACGTCCGTTACGGCTTGGATATACACAGTCAAAGAAGTCGATTCCTCTTGCGACTCCTTCCAGAATATTAGCAGGAGTACCTACTCCCATCAGATAGGTAGGTTTGTTCTGCGGAAGGTGAGGCACGACTTCGTCCAGAATATGATACATCTGCTCATGAGTTTCCCCAACTGCAAGACCGCCAACTGCGTAGCCGTCCAGATCCAGTTTGGAAATGGTATCTGCATGCGCAATACGGATATCTGCATAGATAGCTCCCTGATTGATTCCGAAAAGCAGCTGCTCTTTATTCACTGTATCCGGCAGTCCGTTCAGTCTGGACATCTCTGCCTTGCAGCGCTCCAGCCATCTGGTAGTGCGGTCTACAGAAGCCTGTACATATTCTCTGCTTGCCACGCTGCTTGGACATTCGTCAAATGCCATGGCAATGGTGGAACCCAGATTAGACTGGATCTGCATACTCTCCTCTGGTCCCATAAAAATCTTATGACCGTCAATATGGGACTGGAAATAGACCCCCTCTTCCTTGATCTTACGAAGTCCTGCCAGGGAAAACACCTGAAAGCCGCCGGAATCAGTGAGAATCGGTCTGTCCCAGACCATAAATTTGTGAAGTCCGCCAAATTCCTTGATCAGCTTGTCTCCTGTTCTTACATGGAGATGATAGGTATTGGAAAGCTCAACCTGGGTTCCGATATCCTTCAGATCCATGGTGGATACTGCACCCTTGATGGCTCCAACAGTTCCCACGTTCATAAACACAGGTGTCTGGATAGTTCCATGTACTGTCTCAAACTGGGCACGCTTGGCACGGCCTTCTGTTTTCATAAGTGTATATTTTGCCATATGTGAATCCTTTCTTTTTTAAGTCTTTATCTTCAAAAAAATTTCTGTTTCTGCTGCCCTGCAAAGACATTTTTCTTTTTACACTTACAAAAGAGTGTAAAACCACGGCAGAAAACTTCATATATTATAGCCCGAAATAACCGAAAATTCAACACTTGTGCGAAGAATCCTTGTTAAACTTTTACATTGTCATTTAAGCCGGGGTATCGTATAATATTACGGAATATTTGCATTTGAATTTTTCACATATAAATAAGAAGATTTAAGGTTACTGTTCACTGGTAACATTCCGCGAGGTGTTTTTTGTGAACAAAGTTCACAGAAAACCCGAGAGTTGCGGCGCGAAATCATGCAAAGCATGATTTCTGTGCATCGCGAAGCGTGTTACTGTAAACGGAGTGAACAGTAACGATTTAAGCACATATGCAACAGATGAGGAGGCATATTCTTTACATGAGCAACAAATACACATTAGGAATTGACATTGGTTCCACCACTGTCAAAATTGCAATACTTGATGAAAACGACACCCTGCTTTTCGCAGATTACCAGCGTCATTTCGCCAACATCCAGGAAACACTGGCAGAGCTTCTGACGAAAGCTTATGGCAAACTTGGAGAGCTTACCCTTCATCCGGTGATCACAGGCTCCGGTGGACTTACACTCGCCAACCACCTTGGCGTTCCTTTTGTACAGGAGGTAATTGCGGTATCCACTTCTCTTCAGAAGATTGCGCCCCAGACTGATGTTGCCATCGAGCTTGGCGGTGAGGATGCCAAGATCATCTACTTCGAAGGCGGCAATATTGAACAGCGTATGAATGGTATCTGCGCAGGCGGTACCGGTTCTTTCATCGATCAGATGGCATCCCTGCTTCAGACAGATGCCACCGGGCTGAACGAATACGCGAAGAATTACAAAGCGCTTTACCCCATCGCAGCCCGCTGCGGTGTATTTGCCAAGACTGACATCCAGCCTCTGATCAATGATGGTGCCACCAAGGAAGATCTTTCCGCTTCCATTTTCCAGGCAGTTGTAAACCAGACCATTTCCGGTCTTGCCTGCGGCAAGCCGATCCGCGGTCATGTTGCATTTCTCGGCGGTCCCCTTCACTTTCTGGATCAGCTGAAGGCTGCCTTTATCCGTACCCTGAAGCTGGATGACGAGCACGCTATCACACCTGAGAATTCCCATCTTTTCGCAGCTATGGGTTCTGCTATGAATGCGAAGGATGAGGTAACCGTTTCCCTTACAGATATGACAAACCGCCTGAAGAACTCCATCAAACTGGATTTCGAGGTGGAACGTATGGAGCCTCTTTTTGCTACGGAGGAAGACTATGAGGCATTTAACAAGCGTCAAAGTGCCTATCAGGTAAAGAAGGGTGACCTTTCCCAGTATCACGGCAACTGCTATCTGGGTATTGATGCAGGTTCCACCACCACCAAGACTGCTCTTGTAGGTGAGGACGGGACCCTGCTTTACTCCTTCTACAGCAATAATAACGGAAGCCCGCTTAAGACAGCCATCCGTTCCATCCAGGAGATCTACAGCATTCTTCCAGAGGATGCCCGCATTGCATTTTCCTGTTCCACAGGTTACGGCGAGGCGCTGATGAAGGCCGCGCTGCTGCTGGATGAGGGGGAAGTTGAGACCGTTTCCCACTACTATGCGGCAGCTTTCTTTGACCCGGAGGTTGACTGTATTGTAGATATTGGTGGACAGGATATGAAATGTATCAAGATCCGTAATCAGACTGTAGACAGTGTGCAGCTGAACGAGGCATGTTCCTCTGGCTGTGGTTCCTTTATCGAAACCTTTGCCAAGTCTCTGAATTACTCCGTACAGGATTTTGCCAAGGCTGCCCTGTTTGCAGAGCACCCCATTGACCTTGGAACAAGATGTACTGTATTTATGAACTCCAAGGTAAAGCAGGCCCAGAAGGAAGGTGCATCCGTAGCTGATATTTCCGCAGGTCTTGCATACTCTGTTATCAAGAATGCGCTTTACAAGGTTATCAAGGTTTCCGATGCCAAAGAGCTGGGACGTCATATTGTGGTACAGGGTGGAACCTTCTACAACGACGGTGTTCTTCGAAGCTTTGAGCGCATTGCAGGCTGTGAAGCTATTCGTCCTGACATTGCCGGTATTATGGGGGCTTTCGGTGCTGCCCTCATTGCCAAGGAGCGCTACCACGCAGAAGGCCGTGAAACCACCATGCTTTCCATTGACAAGATCAACGAGCTGAAATATACCACCTCCATGGCCAACTGCCACGGATGTACCAATAACTGTCGTCTTACCATCAACAAATTCACTGGCGGGCGTCAGTTCGTAAGCGGTAACCGCTGTGAGCGCGGTATTGGTAAGGAGAAGAATAAGGATCATATCCCCAACCTTTACGAATACAAGTACAAACGGCTTTTCTCCTATCCTCCTCTTTCACCGGATAAGGCTACCCGGGGAAAAGTTGGTATTCCGCGAGTTTTAAATATGTTTGAGAATTATCCTTTCTGGTATACCTTCTTTACTGAGCTGAAATATCAGGTAGTGCTTTCTCCTACCTCCACCAGAAAGATTTATGAACTGGGCATTGAATCCATTCCAAGTGAATCCGAGTGCTATCCGGCCAAGCTTGCCCACGGACATGTGACCTGGCTGATCAAAAATGGTGTGAAATTCATTTTCTACCCGTGTATCCCTTACGAGCGAAATGAATTCCCGGATGCAGTCAACCACTACAACTGCCCTATCGTTACCTCTTATGCAGAGAATATTAAGAACAATGTGGACGAGCTTCACGATCCGTCCATTACCTTTATGAATCCGTTCCTGGCCCTGACCTCTGAAGAGATCGTTACAAAGAGACTGACTGAGATTTTCCCGGATATCCCGGAATCTGAGGTGAAGGAAGCCGCTCACAAGGCATGGGAGGAAATGGCTGCCGTACATAAGGACATTGAGAAAAAGGGTGAGGAGACGCTTCAGTATCTGAAGGAGACAGGCCGCCGGGGCATCGTTCTGGCTGGTCGTCCTTACCATATTGACCCTGAGATTCATCACGGTATCCCGGATCTGATCAACAGCTATGGAGTTGCAGTTCTCACTGAGGATTCCGTTTCCCATCTCGTACCTGTTGAGCGCCCGATCCGTGTCAATGACCAGTGGATGTACCATTCCAGACTGTATGCAGCAGCAAACTTTGTGAAAACCCATGATGATCTGGATCTGATTCAGCTGAACTCCTTTGGCTGCGGACTTGACGCCGTCACCACTGATGAGGTTTATGAAATTCTGGATGGCAGCGGCAAGATTTATACCTGCCTGAAAATTGATGAGGTTAACAACCTTGGTGCCGCAAGGATCCGTGTCAGATCCCTTCTTGCAGCCCTCCGTGCAAAGGATGCACAGAAAAGGGAGCGCACCATTAAACCGTCCTCTATTGAAAAGGTTGCGTTTACCAAGGAGATGCGCAAGGATTACACTATCCTCTGCCCGCAGATGTCACCGGTGCATTTCTCCTTACTTGAGGCTGCTTTTAATGCAAACGGCTATCATCTGGAGGTGCTTCCAAATGACAACAAGCATGCAGTTGACGTAGGTCTGAAATATGTAAATAATGATGCCTGCTATCCTTCCCTGATCGTTGTGGGACAGATTATGGACGCTCTTTTATCAGGCAAATACGACCTGAACAAGACTGCAGTTATCATGTCCCAGACAGGCGGTGGATGCCGTGCATCCAACTATATTGCTTTTATCCGCCGTGCCCTTAAGAAAGCGGGAATGGAACAGGTTCCGGTTATCTCCCTTAACCTTAGCGGTCTGGAGAGCAACCCTGGATTTAAGCTTACTCTTCCGCTGGTGAAGGCTGTTGTGTATGCCGCTGTGTTTGGTGATATTTTTATGAAATGTATTTACCGCATGCGCCCATATGAACTGGAGAAGGGCATTGTAAACCGCAAGCACAAGATCTGGGAAAAACGTGTGATTGCATTTCTTACCGGCAGCTCATTAAGCCACAGCCAGTTTAAGAAAATGTGCCGGGAATTGGTTCACGATTTCGATACCATCCCGATCAGTGATGAGAAGAAGCCTCGTGTTGGTATTGTAGGTGAGATCCTGGTTAAATTCCTTCCGGCTGCAAACAATCACCTTGCAGAGCTTCTGGAAGCGGAAGGAGCTGAGCCTGTGGTACCGGATCTGATCGACTTTATGTCCTACTGCTTCTACAATCAGAATTTCAAGGTCGACAATCTTGGATTTAAGAAATCCAAGGCATTCTTTGGAAATATAGGTATTAAGGCAATCGACTGGGTTCGTAAGACTGCAAATGAGGCACTTGCGGAAAGCCGTCATTTCCATCCTACTGCAGATATCCGTGATCTGGCGAAGATGGCACGCCCCATTGTTTCTGAGGGTAACCAGACTGGCGAGGGATGGTTCCTGACCGGTGAAATGATGGAGCTGATCCATGATGATGTTCCGAATATTGTTTGTATCCAGCCGTTCGGCTGCCTGCCGAACCACATCGTTGGCAAAGGTGTTATCAAAGAAATCCGCCGTCAGTATCCGAAGGCGAATATTGCAGCCATCGACTACGACCCGGGTGCAAGCGAGGTAAACCAGCTGAACCGAATTAAATTAATGCTTTCTACTGCACAGAAGAATTTGAAGGCAGAAGAGGCGAAAAATAACAACTAGCCTCGGTTCGTATTCCGAAAAAATACAACACGAAAGCCCTCAGAGTTGCCGCTCTGAGGGCTTTCGTGTTGCATACATTGAACATATCGCTTCTTTCTTGCCGAATGGCATTATAACCTATGCATATCTAAAAGTCAATATATTATAATTTTAATAGCATATTTAAAAACCATGTTCTAAAACGGCAGTTTCCCTGCAATTTTCTTCAGGTAGGCACCGCCTGGCATCATGGCAAACTGCTCATCAGATGGCTTGCTCACTGCCAGATATACAATAAAATAGGCAACCATTCCAAGAACCACTGCGATTCCAAGGCTGATAAAATTGGAATGGATCAGCTTATAAATTCCATAATAGGAAAATCCAGCCACTACAGCCATAGGCACAGATGCCAGAAGTGGATTCAGATAAGCACTTCTCCATGGATTTTTGTACTGCATATACTGTTTCATCGCCTGCTCGTTCAACAGACACATAACAACCGCATAAATAATCATAGCCACTACAATGGCATATACGCCAAGGTCAGTTGCAAACAGCAGAATTGCCATGGCGATCACATCCACCACCAGGGCAATTGCCGCATTGATCATGGGGATATTGGGCTTTCCGATTCCCTGTAGCACACCATTGGAAATATTGGAATTTCCATTGAGGATGATGGTAATGACACCAAGCATCATCAGCTGAGCTGCTGCCCCCTCCGTCCGTGGGAACAGAAGCCTTGTGATCGGGCCGGCAAGAACTGCAAGTCCAACTGCACATGGAATGGAAATAAACATACTGATCCAGGTTGCGCGGTCGATCTTATCTCTGGCACTGTCCATGTCCCTCTTGGCATACTGGGCAGAAACCTCCGGAATCATGGATGTAGGTGCTGTACTTGCAAGCGTAAGGGGAATATTGATCAGGGTCATATAATAGCCATATTCCGCGTAGAGACTTGTAATGGTATCATGGTCAATTCCCTTAAAGCCCTGAATGCCGGAATACATATAACTGTTAATAAAGCCGTTTACATTGTAAATAAAAGAGCTGAGGATGATCGGCATTACGATGAGAACGATATTCTTCATAACCTCACCGGTGGCCTCATCACGGGAATGAGTATCCCTTGCCAGTCTCTTTTTGATATTCTTTCGATTTACCCAGTATACAAAAAGCATGAAAAGCAATGCTGATGCAACTCCTGCACCGGTTCCCATAGTAGCTCCGGCAGCCCCCCAGGCATTTCGTACAGATTCTTCCGCACTACTGAATTTATTCAGCATGACAGTAGACATCAGGATTGCAAAAACCGCTACAAAACACTGTTCCACAATCTGGGACAATGAGGTAGGGAGCATGTTTCGATATGCCTGAAAATAACCTCGGAAGGTACCAAGAATTCCTGACAGGAAAATGGTTGGTGCCAGCATTTTCAGTGCAAGTCTGGCTCCGGACATGGATTCCGGCACCAGAATGGACGAACCGAAAAGACAAAAAAGTGCTACTACGCCTCCCATTATGATTACATATAACAGCGCACAGTGAAATACCTTCTGGGCGTCTCTGTAACGTTTAAAAGCCAGCTTTTCTGCCATAATCTTGGATACTGCCTGCGGAATGCTGAAAGAAGCGATCATCAGCAGGATAAAGTAAACATTCTGGGCATAATTGAAAAGACCCATACTGTTATTTCCAAGAGTATTGGAAAGCGGACTTTTATAGAGCATTCCGATGATCTTGGAGATCAATGCCGCGATCATCAGGAATGAAGCATTTTTTACAAGTGTGTTATCGTTCTTTTTCCCCATTTCTTATTGTTCCTTTTTGATATTTTCAATCTGCCAGTCAATGGGGGCAAGCCCGTTTTTCTCCAGAAATTCATTGGTCTGGCTGAAATGCCTGCATCCGAAAAATCCTCTTGACGCAGACAGCGGGCTTGGATGTGCAGCTGTGAGTACCAGCTGCTTCGGATTGTTCAGCATTGCTTTTTTCATCTGGGCAGGTCTTCCCCAGAGAAGATATACGATCGGGCGGTCCTGATCATTCAGGGTCTGGATAACCGCATCGGTAAACTGTTCCCAGCCGATTCCTCTGTGTGAAAACGCCTGGTGGGCGCGGACAGTCAGTACTGTGTTCAGAAGAAATACGCCTTGTTTTGCCCATTTTTCCAGGCAGCCGTTGTCAGGAATATAGCAGCCCAGGTCGCTGTGGAGTTCTTTATAAATGTTTACCAGAGACGGGGGAATGTCTATATCTTCTCTTACAGAGAAGCAAAGGCCGTTGGCCTGTCCATCGTTATGATAGGGATCCTGACCCAGAATAACTACTTTTACATCGTTTAACGGGGTGTATTCGAAAGCATTAAACATATCCTGGGGCGGTGGGAATACTTTCGTGGTGCGGTATTCTTCCATTATTGTTTTATATAGTTTGGCATAATATGGCTGATGAAATTCATTCTTCAGCGCGGCCTGCCAGTCTCCTGTTATCTGGCCCATTTTAATTGTCACCTCATCTTTTGTATTTTGCTATTTAGTGTGTTGAAAGTTGTTCAAGGCGGACGCACTCGGACAATGGTGATTGCTCACTCGCCGGCGCAACGCTCCAGCGAACTAACTGCTAACTGCGACTAAATCGTTCAGGAAAGCCTTCACGATTAAGTCTCCGTAAGCAGTGGATTTCGCCTACGCTAAAACCGCGCCTGAAATGGCTCGCTGGAGCAATCACCATTGCCCGAATGCTGTGTACTGGCTAGGACTTATTTGTACATAGGAACTTTCAACAGATGGGGAGGGTGAGTGACTGGCTTCCATATACTATATCGGAAACGAAAGTTTATGGAAATCTTGCCGGAAATTAGCGGCTTTTACAATTTCTATGAAGTATTTGCACATTTTTAGGGCTGTTTTGCAAACAAAGAACTTGACATATTATTATATGTGTCTTCGATACCTCATCCATCATTGCCAAGAAAGTATCAGAAAACCAATCACTCCCCCTCTTCCTCGTTAAAAGTTCCTAAATAGAATCAGTCCCAGCCGACACACAGCATTTGGGCAATGTGTATTACTCCAGCGAGCCATTTCAGGCGCGTTCTTAGCGCAGATGAAATCCAGCGCTTACGGAGACTTATGCGTGAGGGCTCTCCCGAACGCATTAGTCGCAGTTAGCGATTAGTTCATCGAAGCGTTGCGCCGGCGAGTGAGTAATACACATTGTCCAAATGCGTCCCTCCTGAAAACTTTTCACCCTCCCAACACACTAAATAGCAATTTTAATATTCTATCGTCTTACCGGAACACCTTTTTCAGCCAGGTAATCCTTCACCTGAGAAATTTCCAGTTCTTTATAGTGGAACAGGGAAGCTGCCAGAACTGCATCGGCACCGCCGTCGGTAAGGCCTTCGTAGAAGTGTTCCAGGGTACCGGCACCACCGGAAGCGATGACCGGGATGGATACGGCATCAGATACTGCGTGGGTTAATGGGATGTCGTAGCCAGCCTTGGTACCATCACAGTCCATGCTGGTAAGGAGGATTTCTCCTGCACCAAGGGCTTCTGCTTTCTTCGCCCACTCAATGGCATCAATGCCTGTATCCAAACGACCGCCATGCTTATAGATGTTCCAGCCGCCGTCAGGACGACGCTTAGCGTCAATGGCAACTACTACACACTGGCTGCCGAATTTATCTGCTGCCTCACGGATTAATTCCGGACGGTCAATGGCTGCGGAGTTTACAGAAATCTTGTCTGCACCTTCGCGGAGCAGCTTCCGGAAATCATCTACAGTACGGATCCCGCCGCCAACTGTAAATGGAATGAATACGTTGGCTGCAACTTTTCGCACCATATCTACTACTGTGTCACGCTGTTCACAGGAGGCTGTAATGTCAAGAAATACCACTTCATCTGCTCCTGCTGCGTCGTATGCTTTCGCAATTTCCACAGGATCTCCTGCATCCTTCAGGTCTACGAAATTAACACCTTTCACTACTCGTCCATTATTTACATCCAGACAGGGAATAATTCGCTTTGTAAACATAATTATGCCTCCTTCCCAAGCTTCGCAAAATTCTCCAGTATTTTCAGACCGTACTTGCTGCTCTTCTCCGGGTGGAACTGGCAGGCAAATATGTTGTCCTTTTCAACGGAGGCATGAATAGTTACGCCATACTGCGCAGTCGCCTTCACGATTTCAGGTTCTTTTGCCTGAAGGTAGTAGGAATGAACAAAGTAGACGTAAGTCTCTTCCGGAATTCCTTTAAACAGGCGGCCATCATTCTGAAGGTGAAGAGAATTCCATCCCATGTGAGGAATTTTAAGTCCAGGAGCCGGGGGAATCTTCACGATCTTACCTTTCAAAATTCCAAGTCCCTCCACTCCCGGAGTTTCGTCACTGGATTCGAAAAGGAGCTGCAGACCCAGACAGATTCCAAGGAATGGAGTTCCTTTCTCTGTAAGCTCCCGGATCACAGGAACAAGTCCGAATTTATTCAGATTATTCATGGCATCTCCAAAGCTTCCAACACCTGGAAGGATTACTTTATCCGCACTCAGTAATACCTGAGGATCTCTGGAAACTACAGTTTCCTCTCCAAGGTAATGAAGGGCTTTTTCCACACTTTTTATATTGCCTGCATCATAATCGATTATTGCTATCATTCGGGCTCCTCCTGTTGTCTGTTTTTCGTCAATACTGCGTCTATTGTGTGCAGCATTTTCTGCCATCATATAAATGCTTTTAATCAGCAAATACTGCCTTCCCAAAGCACAATATTGCTGAACATACACTTTCATATTCTTACAGTATAACGCAAAAACAGGCGGTTGCAAAGAGCTAATTCCATGCTGCCGCCTGTTTTGTTAGTTTGTATTGTCTTTCCCGATCAGCACTGCTTTTTTTATGAAAAATTACAATTATCTTCTCTTTCAAGCACCAGATTTCCAGCCTGAAGATTGACTATTTTTACTTTATTTCCGATCCAGGGTAAACCAGAATTCCACCCCGTTATCAAAGTTCTGAACACCGTACTGCTGATTCATACCTTCCATAATAGCCTTTACAATAGAAAGTCCGATTCCGCTTCCGCCATACTCTCTGGTACGTGCTTTGTCTACCTTGTAGAACTTGTTCCACAAATTCGGGAGATCGGCTTCCGGGATTGGGGTTCCGGTATTAAATACCGTTACTTTCACTCTGTCTTCCTGTTTCTGGACTTTGATCTCCACGATTTTTTCTCCATCCAGATGATGCAGGGCATTGCTTACATAATTCGTCACAACTTCTTCTGTCTTAAACTCATCTGCCCAGACATAAAGAGGCTCTGTCTCATTAAAAATCACCCGGGCTTCTTTCTGCCTGATCATGATATCCATGGTGGAAAGAACGCCTTTGATCAATGCAGTCAGGTCAAAACGCTCCATAACAGCTGCGTCTTTTCCGGATTCCAGCTGATTCAGCGTAAGAAGATTCTTTACCAGCTTATTCATCTTGGCAGCTTCATCAATAATGACGTCACAGTAAAAATCCATGCTTTCCGGATCATCATTAATGTTCTCCTTCAGACCTTCTGCATACCCCTGCACAAGAGCAATGGGTGTCTTCAGCTCATGGGAAACATTATCCAGAAACTCTTTTCGCATTTCATCGATTTTCACCTTATTCTCAATATCCTTCTGCAGCTCATTGTTTGCAGATTTCAGCTCGGAAATGGTATGCTCCAGCTGACTGGACATCTTGTTAAAATTATCTCCCAGCACATCAATTTCATTGCCGGCCTTGCTTTTATATCTGGCTTCAAAATCAAGATCTGTCATCTTACGGGAAAGCTCCGTCAGCTCGGAAATAGGTCTGGTCAGCTTTCTGGTTACTGCCATAATACACATTCCACTTATAACAATAATGACAATTCCTACAAAGAAATAAAACTTATTGGAAATATTTGCGCTTTCCTGGATACTTTCCAGAGGGCTTCGGATCAGGAAATAATTGCCATTGTCAAATTTCCCCCAGCACTCTACATAATCCATGCCCACGAAACGGTCATATACCTGCTGAACCACACAGTTATCCGTCTGTTTCAGAATTGTGCCTTTTCCGTTATCCATGTCAAGATCACTGGCATAACCAAAAAACAGCTTGCTTCTCAGCTGATCTTCATTCTCCGGCCAGCACAGATATTTCGTATTATCCTCATTGACAACCACCCAGGTCAGATTATTCCTGGAGCTTTCCTGAATGATCTCAGAAGACAATTCTTCCTGCTCGCTTTCCACATCGTCCTCTGTCATAGAATCCGTGTTGATCTGACTCAGCACTTCCCTTGCTTCCAGAAGAGTTTCCGTCTTTTTTGACACATAATATTTTTCCAGAAATGCTCCGTTGATCATGGAAATCGTGAGAATGGAAAGGAATAAAAGACCTATAAATGTAAACGTGATCTGGTGCTTTATGGAGCGGATTTTCTTTGGCTTCTTTGATTTCTTCATCACTCTACCTCAAACTTGTAACCCATTCCCCATACGGTCTTGATGTACTCACCTTTATCCCCCATTTTACTTCTTAATTTCTTCACATGTGTGTCAATGGTTCTGGCATCTCCGAAATAATCATAATTCCAAACAGAATTAAGGATTTTTTCCCTGGAAAGAGCAATTCCCTGATTTTCCAAAAAGTAAGTAAGAAGCTCAAATTCCTTAAAGCTAAGATCCATAGGCTTGTCATCGACTGTTGCAAGATGGGCAGCCTTATCGATCACAATTCCCCCTGCGCTGAGCACATCTTCCGCTCCGGTCTGTCCGGTACGGCGAAGGATAGCTTCTACTCTGGCTACCAGGATCTTCGGGCTGAATGGCTTGGAAATATACTCATCCACACCCAGGTCAAAACCAAGAAGCTCATCACGCTCATCTCCTCTTGCTGTCAGCATAATGATCGGCACTTTGGAATTCTTGCGCACCTCACGGCATACTTCCCAGCCGTCCATCTTTGGCATCATTACATCCAGGATGATCAGGGCAATATCTTTTTCTTTATAAAAGATATCCATGGCTTCCTCTCCATCTCCTGCTTCCAGCACCTGAAAATTCTTCTTTGTTAAAAAGTCTTTTACAAGCTTTCTCATTCGGCTTTCATCATCCACTACAAGGATTTTTAATGTATCCATATCTTGTCCTCCCTTTTTGGTCAACCTCATTTATCGCATGGTTTTTATACCTTTTTGTACGATTCACCTGTATCTTAACACAGGGGTATGATGATTTTGTGAACGCCAGCACATTTTCTGACAGATGACTTTTTTTCTGTTTTGTGCTATGCTAGAGCGTGTTTGAAAAAGGCTTTCTGCAAGATGTGCGTCACAATTTGTGGGAGATTTCGCTCGGATGAGGGCGCCGTAGCGGGCTACGGCGCCCGAATTCGGGTGAAATCTCCCGCAAAGTGGGGCGTGCAGATTGCGGGAATGATTTTTCAAACACGCTCTAAGTACAGTGTAAAATATAAATCAATTTTTGAAAAGAGGGAATTCACATGCGTCAGGAAAGTTTTAAAATGGAGCGTCCGGGACTGGTGAAACCGGGAGATAAGATTCAGATCACGGAATATCAGTCCTACATGAACTACAGCTATATCATTGAGCCTGCTGTAGCCATGTCCGGCTGCTATCCGAACTCACAGAGAATCAAGGCAAAGGAAGGAACCATTGTCAGTGTGGAAAAGGCACCGCTTAGTGGGTATGTGGTGATTGCGGAATTTGAGGAATAGCTACATTTAGTCAGGGACTCCCCAAAGGGGGCCCTGACTGATTTTCACTTTTTCTGAAATTTCTCAATCACACACTCCACACTCATGCGTCTTTGTTTACATCATATTTATTTAAATATTCTCTGTAAGAAAAATCCCCGACTACTTTTCAGTAGCCGGAGCACCTTGACAATTCACATATGATTGATTTGATTCGTTTGCACGACGTTCGATCTCAGCTTTGACAGTTTCGTTCCATGGCGCCAGAAGTTCTAATTCATCATCACTCATCCAATCATCAGGCAGTTTTTCCAGCAGATAGGTAAGATAGTGATAGACGTTTACTCCATTGGCTTTTGCCATTTCTACCATTGTGTACACAATAGCGCTGGCCTGGGCTCCGTTTGGTGTGTCACAGAACAGCCAGTTTTTACGGTTATGTGCTTAAGAACATAACCGTAATTATGTGCCGAACTTAGTTATGTGCTCTTAACATATTTCAAGAAAAATGTCATAGTTAAAAGAAACTGTCGAAGAGCTGCATAAACAGTATTCACAGACTCAAGACACATGCTCACCTGTTGAAGAAGGTACTGATAATTCCAAATCGACCGAAGACACTGATAACCAAAAATAACCGTCATTACGATCGTTGTCACCTCCTTTCTCTCTTGGTTCGTTGTCAGTTGCAAACATCATTGACTTGTCTGCCATCTGCTGATTTGTATAACCAAATCTGGCTTGTTCCGCTTCTAAATTTCTAAACATCTCATTTCCTCCTTTCGCTTATTTGCGTTTTGCAAACTGAAATTATACTATAATTTCTATTTGCAAATTTATCAATACTTTTCTTTTCATTTTGCAAACTTTTCTGTTGACAGTTTTTTCAATATGCAACTATAATCGAATTATCAGGAGGTTCCAATTATGGGTGACAATTTTAATGACAATTTAAAAGAAGCTCGCTTAAGATCTGGATTATCCCAGAAAGAAGTGGCAGAAAATATTGGCGTAGCAAAATCTACATATTCACTATATGAGAGTGGAAATAGAGAACCAAACGTAAATACAATAAAGAAAATTGCTGATTGCTTAAATGTTTCTGCTGATACTCTCCTCGGACTTAATGACGAACTTACCACTCTTGCCGCTCATTTTGATGGCAAAGAATACACCGAAGACGAATTGAATGAAATTCGCCAGTTTGCTGAATTTGTGAAAAGCAAAAGGAAATAATCGGCATATCTGCCAGAATGTACATTGACAATATAATATATTTACCCAGGGAACTGTTGGGGTGTTATGTCAGCCGCCGGACACTTTTGTGAAAGGAGGCTGGTGCTGATGGTTACATACAGTGATTTATTTACTTTTGTAATTATGTTTTGTGCAGTCATAACTCTTGTTATTACTTTTTCGCATAAAAAATAGCGCCCCTGCTCTGGTAAAGTAAGGCGCTATTTTTAGCTGATGCTTTATCCGGCGGTCAGGTGTGCACTGACCAACGGTTCTCTTGTTAAATATATTATATGTCACTCCGAAATATTTGTCAATTTTCTTTTTGTGGAAGCAACTGTACAGATTTTTGTACACGTATTGAGATATACTAAAGCGGGAGGTGTTTACATGAGCACATATGAGAAATTACAAGACCAGACCTGCGCGGACGGTATAGACGTAATGGACTATGAATTTAATAGTCCAAACATAAAAGGCTTATATTGTAACAGCACTGTAGCAATCAATAATTCCATTTGAAGGAATGGTTATACCATTCCGTTTTCATGATTTCCGACATTACTCTGCTTCGATCATGCACGCAATTGGTATCCCGGATCAGTACATTATGGCAAGAGGTGGATGGAAAACAGATACCGTTCTAAAGGCTGTATACAGAAATGTGATCAACGATGAGCAAAAGAAATTTACAGATAAAATTAATTCGCATTTCACAACTATGCAACACGAAAAAGAAAAAACGCCGTAAATACGGCGTTTTCACTATGGACCTGGCGGGAATTGAACCCGCGTCCGAAAGTCTATCCCTTGCGGCATCTCCCATCACAGTCGCTGTATTAACATTCCCTCCACAGCACGCCCACCGACAGGCTTACTGCTTCAGTAGCTTCATGATACATCTACCGGGGCAAAGCTTACCCGGCAAGGTTTCTCACAAGGTCGACACCAGACTCCTGAAGTGTGAGTGCAACAGGACTGACGGGCAGCACTTAGGCTGCCATTACTAACTGATCGTCAGCGTTTATATTTAGAATTTCCCGTTATTACGCAGTTCGGGAGACTGCGGATGGCTTCCACAACTTCAAAACCCCCGTCGAAACCAGTACAAGCCCTAATCGTATATAATAGGTATTGCTGGTGCGCAGACGAAGTTTGTGTAATTGTGCTTTCGCTAAGATATTATTATATGCATTTTTTGCAAAGTTGTCAAGATGGTGTTTTACTATTTAATGTGTTGGTCGTTATTCCGGACGCGATTTCACAATGTATATTCACCGCCGCGCGTCGCAACGTTCCGGCAAGCTAATGACTAACTACGACTAAGACGCTCAGGAGAGCCTTCGCGCCTAAGTCTCCGTAAGTCATGGATCTCGCCTCCACTAAAACCGCTCCTGAAATGCGCGGCTTGCGAATATACATTGCAAAATCGCTGGCTGCTGGAAAGGGAAGAAAGAAACAGTAACGACAACAGCGGGGGTGGGGTGAAGTAGTTGGTATCCCGCAACTTTATTGTTTTTTGCCAATCTATCGTTTCCAAGAAAGTGTAGGGAAGCCAGTCACTCCCCCTCCCCCTTCGTTAAAAGTTCTTACTAACCAGCAAGTCCCAGCCAGTACACAGCATTTGGGCAGTGTGTATTACTCCAGCGAGCCATTTCAGGCGCGCTCTTAGCGTAAGCGAAATCCAGCGCTTACGAAGACTTATGCGTGAGGGCTTTCCCGAACGCATTAGTCGCAGTTAGCGATTAGTTCGCTGGAGCGTTGCGCCGGCGAGTGAGTAATACACACTGCCCAAATGCGTCCCTCCTGAAGAACTTTTCAACACACTAAATAGCAAATTTCTAAAATTCCTGCTCTAACAGCTCCCCATCAATATATCTGGCCTTAATATTCCGGTCATCTCCGATGTAGCAGAAACGCTCCAGTTTCTCCTCTGCCGTCATTTTTGTCCATGGATCTTCCATATTATCAATCACAAGAGCATTAAACGCATACCCTTTTTCGAAAGAACCAACCTTACCGAATACACTTCCAGACTCTTTGGTTGCATGGTAGAATGCCTGTGTAATGGTAATGGTCTTACTCTCCTGTGGCTCGTAGAATTCTTTCAGCTTGGATAACTGCACGGCTCTTGCAACCTGGCGGTAGATGCCGATTCCATGGCCACCGGCAATGTCAGTTCCCATGGCAATTTTCAGTCCCTCAGCCTCCATATGCTGCAGCGGCATAATTCCTGCAATAATATTCACAGTGGCATCCGGGCAGTGAACAGAAAAGCTTCCATGTTTTTTCAGAATCCGCTTATCTTCCTCAGTTGGGAAAATAACATGGGCGAAAATAGACGGACCGTGATCCATCAGACCTGCGCGCTCATAAATTTCTGCGTCAGAACTATAGCCCGGAAACAGATTCAGAGCTTCCTGTGCCTCCCACAGAGACTCTACCAGATGAGTGTGCACACCACAATGATATTTTGCTGCCAGCTTGCCAAGACCATCGATCAGCGGCTTGCTGCAGGTCGGGGCAAAACGGGGAGCCAGAATGGTTTTCACCTTTTTGCTGCCCTCATGTTCTGCCAGATACTTCTCTGTTTCCTTCAGGGAATCCTCTGTGGTCTCGGTGAGAAATTCCGGAGAATTGCAGTCCATGTTCACCTTTCCCACATAACCATACATGCCTTTCTCTTCCATTTTATCAAAGAGATAGTTTGTGGCCTCACGGTGAATGGTTGCAAAAACATTGGCATGGAAAGTACCATGACGGAGCATATCATCTACAAATGCATCGTAGCAGTTTTTCGCATATTCCATATTCTGGAAACGGGATTCCTGCGGAAATGTATAATGATTCAGCCAGTCGGAAAGCAGACAGTCCATACCAATTCCACGCTGTACATACTGTGCTCCGTGTACATGAAGATCGGAAAAAGCCGGAATGATCAGCTTATCGCCGTAATCTACAACCTCTGCGCCCTGATACTGCTCCGGAATCTTTTCACAGATCTGTGAAACCACTCCATCTTCTACAATTATATAACTGTTTTCGTGAATCTCTAACCTGTCTGCTGACGGTGTAAACAAAATATCTCCGTGGTAAATCTTTACTGCCATTTTTTGTCCCTCACATTCTTAATCATTGCATTTTTTCTCTTTCTCGCATCGCTTTTCCTCTATTTTGTATCTGCAATCCTGACCTCGATCCTGGTAGAATAATTATCATTATCCTGTTCCACAAACTGGTCGATGATATTCAGCGCCAGAATGGTATCCTCCAGATTCAGATTCCGTCCCCATTCCTTTATCCTTTTAAAGCTGTCCTGAATCTCTTCATATGCCCCTTTGTGATACCCCACAACATAGGTTCCTGCAGGAATCGTGCGTATCTCCGCATTTTCCTCTGGAACGGCATCTGTAAGAAGCGCTCCAAATTCCTTGCTATTTTCCCCATAAAATACAATGGTTGGATAAAAGTAGAATGATTCGCCTGCATAAAGCTCCTCTTCTGCTCCAATGGGAATATATTTTCGCTCCGGATATTTCACCACCTGAATGTTTTCGTAATCAATTCCATCTTTCGAGTCTTCAATAAACTGTATTTTTCGCAAAATCGCATGGTCAATCCGCATCATCTCTTCCCACTGGGCATGAATGGCCACGGAACGCTCCTTCAGTCTTTTAAGCGCCTCATCAGGGCTTTTCGTGTCCTGAAAATCCCGGACTGCCTCAATGGAATAGCCCAGTTTTCGCATATAGCGGATGGAGGCAAGCTTATAAGTCTGATCAAAACGATATTTCCGATATCCGTTTTTCGGGTCTCTGTAGCTGGGCTTCAGAATTCCGATTTTGTCATAATAATGCAGGGTCTGCACGTTCAATCCGAATAAGGTCGCCAGCTCGTTTACATTCAGATACTCTTTATTTGCCATATATACTCCTATCTTGAGCCTTTTACATACGGCTTAGCAAGAGCTTCTGGTTCACTGTTCTTTCCGGCAGCCCCAAGCATTGCAATAAGGGTCAGCGCATATGGCAAAATTGCCAGAAGGAACGGGGAAATGGATACGCCGATGGTCTGGAGACGAATCTGCAGGGCATTGGCTGCTCCGAACAAAAGAGCTGCTCCAAACATTCCAAAAGGTGTGTATCGTCCAAGAATAACAGTTGCAAGAGCGATATAGCCACGGCCGGAAATCATATTTTCTGTAAAAACGCCAAGCTGTACCAGTACCAGATATGCACCGCCGATTCCTCCAAGAATTCCGTTGAACACCATCACGATCCAGCGGTATTTTTTCACCTGGATACCTGCGGATTCTGCTGCACGTGGGTGCTCTCCTACTGCCATAAAGGACAGTCCAAGATTGGTTTTTTTGTAAAAAATCCAGGTCAGGATCAGGAGCACATAAAGGATATAGGTCAGGAAATCGCAGTTAAAAAATGCATCTCCGATCAGCGGAATCTTTGACAAGCCTGGAATGGCAATGTTTGGGAAGGTCTCGATCTGCTGATAGCCCTGTCCATTTGACATTAATTTAAACAAAAAGCTGGTGACGCCAAGCATAAGCATGTTGATGGCAAGACCGGATACAGACTGGTTCTGAATCAGCGTAATGGAAAGAAGTCCATGAAGCAGACTGACTATAAGTCCTCCTGCCATACCGCACAAAAGTCCCACAAACAGATTGCCGGAATACCAGGCACCTGCAAAGGAAAAAAATGCACCGCTGAGCATAACACCTTCCATTCCGATATTCAGAATACCGGATTTTTCCGCAATGGTCTCACCAATTCCGCCATACATAAGCGGCACTGCCAGACGAACTGCTGCGGCCAGAAAAGCCGTCATAAAGCTTAAACTGAAAATCTGCTGAAGCATTACGCATTTCCTCCTTTTCCAACTTTTGCCTGTTTCTTTTTGAAATGAAACAGTTCTCTTCCCAGGATCAAAACAACAACCAGACCGATCAAAATGTTAACGATCGCAGACGGTACTCCAAGCTGTCTTTGCATAGAGCTTGCACCTACCTGCATTGCTGCATAAAGCACTGCCACAAAGAATACGCCAATAGGATTATTAAATGCCACAAGTGCGATCAAAACAGCTGTATAGCCACAGTTTGAGGAGATTCCTTCCAGAAGCTTTTTCTGAATGGCAAGGACCTCGATTCCGCCTGCCACTGCGGAAAGTCCGCCGCTTAAAAAGGCAGAAAGCACAATATTTTTCATAACAGAAATACCGTTGCAGGTACTTCCACGTTTGTTCAACCCAACTGCCTTCAATTCGTATCCCATAGTTGTTTTTTCCAGGAAAAACCACACTACAAGTACACAGATGATTGCGATCAGAATGCCTGCATGAAAACGGGTTGCCCGGATCAGGGTTCCAAGCTGTACGGTTTTGTCAATTTTCGCAGACTGTGGAACATTTCCAGCCGGGTCCATCAAAAAAGAACGGACTGCATAGCCAAGAAAATTAATTGCAATATAGTTCAGCATGATAGTGACAATAATTTCGGAAATATTGAATTTCGCTTTGCACACTGCTGCGATCAGCGCCCACACGCCACCTGCCAGAAATCCGATTACCAGGGAAAGGATAATTCTTGGTATTCCCGGAACAGCAGTCCAGTTCAGAGCTACCATGGTAGTTGCCATAGCCCCTACATAAAACTGTCCTTCTGCACCAATGTTGAAAAAGCCGGTACGATATGCTACTGCGCAGCCAAGACCTGTAAGGATCAGCGGGCATGCTTTTACAAAAATTTCTGCAAATCCTGCAGGTGTTCCAAAGATTCCACGGAAGAAAAGACCGTATGCTTCCACCGGGCTTGCGCCGCATGCAAGGATCAAAACCGTACCTGCCAGAATTGTGATCACAAGAATCAGAAGTACATCTGTAATCCCTCTTGTTCTTTTTTCCTTCTCCATTATCTTGCCTCCTCTTCTGAAATTCCGCCCATGAGAAGGCCGATTTTCTGTACAGTAGCTTCTTCTCTATTCAGGATTCCCACGATTTTTCCACCAAAAAGCACTGCAATCCTGTCACTTAATGCCATAATTTCTTCCAGGTCTGCGGATATCAGCATAACACCTTTTCCTGCATTTCTCTGATCTATAAGCTGCTGACGGACAAATTCTGTAGCACCGATGTCAAGACCTCTGGTAGGCTGGCTTGCCACGATCACTTTTGCATGATCGTTCAGCTCTCTGGCTATGATCAGCTTCTGCTGGTTTCCACCTGACAAAAGCTTTACAAGCGTATCAATCCCCGACTTTCCGGATGCGCGCACCTGATATTGTTTCATTTTTTCTGCTGCATTTTTACGAATAGCTGCTTTGTTTATAATAGAATGGTTTGCAAATGGAGGCTTCCCATATTCCCGGAGAACAAGGTTTTCTGAAATGTTCATTCCGGTGATCAGACTGTCTGACAATCTGTCCTCTGAAATATAGGAAACACCTGCTTCATAACGTCCGCGGATATTGATTCCTGCCAGATTCTGTCCGTCCAGAAGGATTTCGCCCTCACCGGCTTTCTGGATTCCGGTGATCACCTCTGCAAGCTCTTTCTGTCCGTTTCCTTCCACACCGGCAATTCCAAGGATTTCTCCTTTGTGAATGGTAAGGCTGATATTCTCAAGCTTATGACGGCTGTGTTTTCTGTGATGATTGGACACATTTTTCAATTCCAGCATAATATCTTTTTGGGGAGAACCTTCTATATGATAGTCATCATTCAGCTCTCGTCCGATCATATAGGCAGACAGCTCTTCCGGATTGGTGTCTGCAGTCACAAGATCTGCCACCTGTCTGCCATCCCGAAGAATGGTAACCTTGTCACTGATTGCCATAATCTCGCTCATACGATGGGTGATGATAATGATTCCATAGCCCTCTTTTTTTAGATTGCGGAGAACATCGAAGAACTGTGTGGTCTCCTGAGGAGTAAGCACGCCGGTAGGCTCATCCAGGATCAGAAGTTCTACATTTCTGTATAATGCTTTCAGGATTTCCACGCGCTGCTGTTCTCCCACTGACAGATCACTGATCACAGCATCCGGGTTCACGTAGAGTCCGTATTTTTCTGCCAGATCAGTCAGCTTCTTTTTTGCAGCAGCTCTGTCCAGGAAAAAGGAGTTGTCCTTCAGATTCAGGACAATGTTATCCAGAACTGTCATTTTATTTACCAGGGAAAAATGCTGCTGGACCATTCCAATGCCTGCATCGATAGCTTCCCTTGGAGAGGCAAAATCCGCTGGCTTGTCTTTCCACAAAATTTCACCGCTGTCTGCAGTGTAAAGACCAAATATAATATTAACAAGTGTGGTCTTTCCGGCTCCGTTCTCACCGAGGAGAGCATGGATTTCACCTTTTTCTACAGTCAGGTTGATATCCTCATTTGCATATACGCCGGAAAATGATTTACAGATATGTTTCATTTGAAGAAGAGACATGGTTTTCTCCTTTTTCTCGTATAGTTAAAGTGTTTTAAAAAGCTGAAACTTCGGAAGGTTATCTCCACTGACTGATTGATAACTTTCCTCCATTTCAGCTTCATTTGTCTTTGAACAATCAGTTGCCGGATTTCAGATTGCGAGCCATTTTTATAAAAACAGATATCTCAATCCGCGGTTACAAATCCGATTTCTTACTGTCTCATTGTGTAGTCGCGCTCAACCTCAAGCTCGCCGGAAATGATTTTGTCAATAGCATCCTGTGCAGTTGCTTTCACATCATCGGAAAGATTGTCGGAAAGGAGAACTTCTACTGCGCCATCTGCCATACCAAGGTTGTAAACATCTCCCTCAAAGCTTCCGTCTGCAACGCTGCCAAGGGCAGTATCAATTACAACATCAAGATTGTAAATTGCAGAATCGAGAATGTTGTCAGGTGCTAAAGAGCTCTGATCGTAAGAATCGCCCTGGCACCAGATTCCAGCCTAAACAGCTGCTGTCATTGCACCGTTTCCGCAAGCATTTGCACAATGCTTGATTACGTCTACGTCATTATCGATCATAGCTTTTGCAGCTTCCTGTGCAAGCTGTGTATCAACAAAAGAGTTTGTCCAGGCTGTCTGAACTTCGATATCAGGATTTACGGATTTTGCTCCGTCTTCATATCCGTTAATAATCTTTACAAGGGAATCTCCAGGGATCGGTCCGATGGCGCCAAGTTTACCAGACTCAGAAGTAGAAGCAGCAATGATTCCTTCTACATAAGCGGTCTGCTCACATGCCATAACGTAGGAAGCTACGTTGTCAGCGGAAGCGTCAGCCTCTGTGCAGATGAATTTGGTGTCTGGGTAGGTCTCTGCAACTTCCAGTGCAGGATCACCGAACTCATATCCGTGACCAATTACCACATCATAACCTGCACTTGCATAGTCAGCAAAAGCAGCGGAAATATCAGCAACTTCCAGGTTCTCTGTGTAAGCCAGCTCGTATCCGTATTTCTCACAGGCTTTCTGTGCTCCTTCGTACGCTGTCTGATTCCAGCCCTGGTCATTTGCTGCTCCGGAAAGTAAAAGTGCTACCTTCAGTCCTTCTCCATCAGCTGCCTGTACCGGCTGAGTACATACACCATTTACCATAGCCGCTGTCATTGCCATTGCTAATCCCATAACCACCAGTTTTTTCATCATAATCCTCCTTGATCAGATCCTGTTTTCGTGTATTCGATACTGTTCACTCCGTGGCCAGTATCGCTTATTTTTCTTATCCGCAACTTTGTAGTTGCTATAAGGTTTTCTTAAGGCTTCTTTATATTAAACTATATAGTTACTATAGAGTCAATACATTTTTTCTTTTTTTTGTAAAATTATCTGAAAAACCATTGGAGACGCACAGGGCAGTTTTTATTATTCTCCAAATTCTTCTGCAACCTTCTTCAGCATTTCCCGGATTGGCAGATGATATGGGCATCTTGTCTCGCACTTGCCGCATCCCACACATGCAGAAGCTTTCACTGCCATGCTGCCGTAGCGGTCTTTCGCCCAGTCAGCCAGATTGTAGCGTTCCAGATATCCTGCAAAAAGGAATGCGCTTGGAATGCTGATTCCAACCGTACATGGCGCACAGTAATTGCAGCGACGGCAGAAATTGGTGCCCAGCTGATGGCGGATCTGTTCTATTTCAGCAAGCTCTGCCTCTGTAAGAGGTGCTGCGTCGGAGCATGCCTTAATGTTCTCTTCCAGTTCAGATACTTCTGCCATTCCCGGGATTACCACCGTAACAGCCGGGTTGGAACAGACATAACGAAGTGCAAGAGTGCCATTCTCAATTGCACCACCTGCTAATGGCTTCATGGCAATAAAGCCCACATTTTTCTCCTGACATTTGCGGATCAGCTCGTCGCCCTGGTTTTCTACGATATTATATGGAAACATGATTGTCTCCACCCAGTCCAGATTCAGTGCGCGTTCAAAAACAGCTGTAGAATGTGCAGTCAGACCGATATGACCAATTTTACCGGCTGCTTTCGCCTCTAATAAAGCCTCCAGGGCACCGTCCTCACCTATAACAGTGTCCAGCTGTTCCATGCTTGGGTTATGTACCTGATACAGGTCAATGTGATTGGTTCGAAGATTGCCAAGGCTCTTCTCAATGTCTGCTGCCATGGCTTCTCTGGTTCTTGCCATACTCTTGGTGGCAATCACAAATTTGTCACGAGTTCCTTCAAGGGCATAGCCAAGATACTCCTCGCTGACCGTATAGCCTCTGGCTGTATCGATATAATTTACCCCCTCTTCTGCCAGCTGCTGCATTAATTTCTTAGTACCTTCCGCGTCAATTCTCTGGATGGGGATTCCGCCAAAGCCCATGCGGGAAATCTTAAGACCAGTTTTTCCAAGTGTTGTATATTCCATTTGTACTCCTCCTTATTTTTGGTATACAATAATTTATGATACCAGTGTCAAAAGGTCAAAAAGCCGTTCGTGCTTGCACGATAAGGCGTTTGAACTTGGGACACGCCAAATATGAGAAAGTAGCGATTTACGCAGTAAATCAGCGGATTTCGAATATTTGGAGGATTGCGGGAGCAGCGTAGCTGCGGAGCAATCCGGGGTATCAAATGAGTGGCAAAAGACCTTTTGACACTCATATCATAATTTATAAAATATGTCTGAAATTAACAAAATGTGCCACCGGCATACGCCGATGGCACATAAATAAACAGCTTATGCTATTTAGAACGGAATATTCGCATCCGCTACTTGCTCATAAATAAATAACTGCTCCGCAGTTATTCTAGCGGATATTCGCAATCCGCTTTCGCTACTTGCTCATAAATAAATAACTGCTCCGCAGTTATTTATTTATACTCGTGACAGGTACTCGCCTGTTCTGGTGTCGATTTTCAGCTTGTCGCCCTGGTTAACGAACAGCGGAACCATAACCTGTGCTCCTGTCTCAACGATAGCCGGTTTGGTAGCACCCTGAGCTGTATTTCCAGCGAATCCTGGCTCTGTCTCTGTAACTACAAGCTCAACGAATAACGGAGGCTCAATAGCGAATACATTGCCATTGTGAGAACAGATCTTAACCATCTCATTCTCTTTTACAAATTTAAGAGAATCGCCAACCTGCTCTTCTGTAAGACCAACCTGGTCAAATGTCTCTACGTTCATGAAGTAATATAATCCGCCATCGCTGTAGAGATACTGCATATCAACACGCTCGATACGTGCTGTAGGGAATTTCTCTGTAGGACGGAAAGATTTCTCTAACACGGATCCTGTAATAATATTTTTGTATTTGGTTCTAACGAAAGCAGCTCCCTTACCCGGTTTAACGTGCTGGAATTCTACGATCTGACAAACGTTGCCATCAATTTCTACTGTGACACCGTTTCTGAAATCACCTGCTGAAATCATAATTAATTTTTCCTCCTTATAGTGCTTATGACTAGAAATATTTTATTATATATGTACCATTTTTTCAACTACTTTTTTTCATATGCAGCCAAATTTTCCTGTTTTTCCCATATATTATGGCAAAATACTTTTGTATTCACGGAAGCTGTCCTTCAATTTCCTTGATTAGTTCCTCAAAAGGCTTCACTCCTGTCACAACTTCAACATCCGCAAATTTATGATAAATCGGATCACGCTGTTTCAGAAGCTTTTTGATCTTTTCATCCTGATTTTCGCCTTCCAGAAGAGGATTGCTATTTCCCTCAAGCCTCTTGCGGAGAGTCTCAGCAGACCCCTTCAGGTAAACAACTGTACCCAGCTGCTTAATATACTGCTCATTCTGCTCCTGAACCGGAAGACCTGCGCCAAGAGAAATCACTTTTCTTTCTTTATCTTCAATCAGAGCTTTCACAGTCATAGTTTCCAGAGCACGGTAATATGGCTCTCCAAATTTCTGTAAAATCTCCTTTACGGACATGTTCATCTTCTTAACAATCACCTTGTCCACATCCACAAATGTCAGCCCCAGGTCACTGGACAGACGTTTCCCCACTCTTGTCTTGCCAGAACCCATAAATCCGATAACCACAATATGGTTCATGAATTCTTCTCCTCCTTGGTATAAAAATGTAATACAATTTTCTCCAGATAGCGCTTCAGCACGATCTGGATCTCTTCCTTGGGATTGATCGGCTTTACCAGAATATTACGAAGGCCAGCATTCTTAGCCCCCCATATATCGGTAAAAAGCTGGTCTCCGATAAAGACCGTATTCCCTGTGTTCGTTCCAAGTCTCTCCATGGCCCTTTCATAGCCTTTTCGGGACGGCTTGGCAGCCATTTCAATGAACTGAGCGCCTACTGAAGCGGCAAAGGGTTCTACCCTTTTTTTCCTGTTGTTTGACACCAGACAGCAGGAAAAGCCAATGTCACGAAGCTGCTGAAAAAGCCGGACAGCTTCCGGATCTGCCGGTGCCCCATGAGGAACCAGGGTATTGTCGATATCAAACAAAATCCCCCTGTATCCCTCCTGGTATAGTTTTTCATAGTTGACTACATATGCTGAATCCAGATATGCATCTGGAAAAAAGCGTTCAAACATTCTGTTACATCCTTTAATTCTTTTATTTTCTATGGTAATACAGATTGCGGGAATGATTTTTCAAACAGACTCCAGCAACGCGCTTTGCAATCACAGAAATCATGTATTCACATGATCTCGCGCCTGTTTTCCAAGAGGTTCTGTCAGGATCCCGTCACCTGCTTAGGTACGCCTGCAGTTCCTCATAATGGTCTTTCATCACATCATAACCATGCTGATAAAACGCCATCAGCTTCTCTTTGTTCGCCTCCGCACGCCCCACAGTGGGAATTTCCGGGCGGATGACAAAAATATGTCCTTCCCTCTCCCATTTTTCCAGAAGCTCCAAAGTCCGGTTGTAGCTGCGGTAACGATTATATAAAGTGTTCAAAAATTCCGGATAATGCCGAAATGCAGCCACATAAAGCGGAGTGCTCTTTCCCGGTTTCTTCTTGCGGTAACCCATATTTCGGGTAAGGATCACCACGTTCTTTCGATATCCCTTCTCCATGGCATGGATCAGGGGAATCGAATCTGCAATGCCGCCATCCAGATAAGGAACACCGTCAATCTCTACCATGGGACTTACAACGGGAATACTGGAAGAAGCCCTTCCAATATCCATCAGGCGACGTCTGTCATGCTTCTCAGTCATATATTCCGCATCACCAGTCTGGCAGTTGGTCACTACCAGCTCACACTCCGTATCTGACTGAAAAAAAGTATCAAAATCAAACGGAAACAATTCATTTGGATATTTGTCAAACAGCATATCCATGTCAAAAAGCTCATGCTTCTTAAGAGCTTCCTTAGTAGCAATATAGCTGTTTGCCTTATCCTCTATGATCATGCAGTCTCTGGTCCTTCCAGGCTGCCAGGATACATAATCAAGAGCATTGCAGGAACCAGCGGAAACACCCACCACATATGGGAATTTCACCTCTTTTTCCATAAGATAATCCAGAACCCCTGCTGTAAATACTCCCCTGCTTCCCCCGCCCTCCAGGACCAAGGAAGACTGATGCTTCACTGTCATTCTTATTCACGCTCCTTAAGCGGTACGTATACAGCCGGAGCCAGAACGTTCTTGTAAGCCGGACGGATGATCTTGTCTGTATTGATCAGCTCTTCCATTCGGTGGGCGCTCCAGCCCACAATACGTGCCACTGCAAAAATCGGTGTATACAGCTCAAGAGGCAGATCCAGCATGCTGTAAACAAAACCGCTGTAAAAATCCACGTTTGCGCTGACACCCTTGTAAATATGGCGTTCCTCGGCGATAACCTCCGGAGCCATTTGCTCTACCATCGCGTAGAGATTGTATTCTTTCATACGGCCTTTTTCTCTGGCCAGAGTCTCAACAAAGCCTTTCAGTACCTGGGCACGGGGATCCGATACCGAATAAATAGCATGTCCCATACCATAAATAAGACCTCTCTTATCAAAAGCTTCTTTGTGAAGCAGTTTCTTCAGATACTCTCTTACTTCCTCTTCGTCAGAAATATCCTTCACATTCTTCTTCAAATCCTGGAACATACTTACAACCTTAATATTGGCACCACCGTGCTTCGGACCTTTCAGAGAACCGAGAGCAGCTGCGATTGCAGAATAGGTGTCTGTTCCGGATGAGGAAACAACGTGTGTAGTAAATGTAGAGTTATTACCACCGCCATGCTCCATATGAAGGATCAGGGCAAGATCCAGAATCTTCGCCTCCAGATGGGAATATTTCTTATCCGGGCGAAGCATACGGAGGATATTCTCCGCTGTGGAAAGCTCTTTCTTCGGATTGTGAATATAAAGGCTCTTGCCGCATACATAGTGATTGTAAGCCTGATATCCATAAACAGATAAAAGAGGAAATACACTGATCAGATTCAGGCACTGTCTCAGTACATTCGGAAGGGAAATATCATCCGGCTCCTTGTCATAGCAATAAAGTGTAAGCACACTTCTGGACAGGGCATTCATAATGTCCTTGGACGGTGCTTTCATGATAACGTCCCTTACGAAATTCGTAGGAAGGGAGCGCTGGTTCGCCAGAAGCTTGGTGAAATCCTCCAGTTCCTCCCCATTCGGAAGCTTGCCGAACAGTAAAAGATAGGTAGTTTCTTCGAAGCCATATCTGTCATCTTCAATAAATCCCCTGGTCAACTCCTTGATGTCATATCCCCTGTAGGAAAGACTGCCCGCACAGGGCACTTCCTTGCCGTCAACCACCTTCGTGGCGCATACATTGGAAATCTGCGTCAGACCTGCCAGAACGCCCTTACCATTGATATCGCGAAGGCCTCGCTTAACATCATACTTCTGATAAAGAGACAGATCCAGGCTGGAATGCTCCTTGCAAACCTCCGTTAGGTTCTCTATTTCCGGTGTTACTTTCATCTTAAATCCTGCCATTCAAATAAACTCCTTTCTTTTTAATCCGTCCGATAATCCGTTCCTCCCTCAATTATTAATGCTGTCAGAGTCAGAAGCGGATGCTTCTGCTCCGGCATTGTAAATGGATAATCTGTGACTGCCATTGTTTTATTATCTTTTTATCGCTGTTTATAGGTGGACAAGAAATCCCTCAGCTTGTCCATAGCCTTCTCCAGCTGACGCACATTCGGCAGATATACTACACGGAAGTGGTCAGGACAATTCCAGTTAAAGCCCTTGCCCGGCACCAGAAGCACCTGTTTCTCATGTAAGAAATCAAGAGCAAACTGCTCGTCATTGTGAATATTGAATTTCTCTGTATCGATCTTCGGAAAAATATAGAACGCAGCCTTGGGCTTTACGGCTGTGATTCCCGGAATGTCATTGAGTGCCTTGTAGATAAAATCTCTCTGCTCATAAACTCTTCCGCCTGGCTGAATGTACTCATTTACACTCTGGTATCCGCCAAGTGCAGTCTGTACAATGGACTGGGCCGGAACATTGGAGCAAAGACGCATGGAGGAAAGCATGTTAATACCTTCAATATACCCCTTCGCCTTATTCTTGGCACCACTTAAGATCATCCATCCAATACGGAAACCAGCGATCATATGGGACTTGGAAAGTCCGGAAAAAGTAACGCAGAATACGTCTGGTGCAAGGGATGCAATAGAAGTATGCTTATAGCCATCCATGATCAGACGGTCGTATATCTCATCTGAAAAAATGATCAGCTCGTGCTCTCTTGCGATCTGCACGATCTGCTCCAGGATCTCCTTAGGATAAACTGCTCCTGTAGGGTTATTCGGATTAATGATAACAATCGCTTTGGTCTTGTCTGTGATCTTGCTCTTAATATCATCAATGTCCGGATACCATTCAGACTGCTCATCACAAATATAATGAACTACATTTCCACCTGCCAGAGTCGCAGTAGCTGTCCACAAAGGATAATCCGGTGCAGGGATCAGAATCTCATCCCCGTTATCCAGAAGTGCCTGCATGCAGAGATTGATCAGCTCACTGACACCATTACCTGTATAAATATCACTCATGGTAACCCCGGGAATTCCTCGAAGCTGGGCATACTGCATAATGGCCTTTCTTGCAGAAAAGATTCCTTTGGAATCGGAATATCCCTGAGAGGTACGAATATTGCTCAGCATGTCCAGAATTACTTCCTGCGGTGCAGAAAATCCAAATGGATATGGATTGCCGATATTCAGCTTCAGAATCTCCATTCCATCCTCTTCCATTCTGGCCGCTTCATCCACTACCGGTCCTCGCACATCATAAAGTACGTTATCCAGTTTACTGGACTTCTCGAATGTTTTCATTTATTTCACTCCTCATCTTACTACTTATGTCCGGCATATCTGTCTTTTTCCTGCTCCGGCATAATGTATTTCTTGCTATCTATCATCTCATATTTGGCTCATTTTCGCAAGCCTTAATGAAATTTTTGGAAATATGAAAAAAACTCTTTTCATTTTTAGCACTTTAGTGTATAATAGCGTCGTTAAAAAATTTTACACCTATCTGGATGAGGAGGAATTACAATGTCTTACACAGAAGAAGTATACGAAAGAGTCGTAGCACAGAATCCAGGTGAGCCTGAATTTCACCAGGCAGTAAAGGAAGTTCTGGATTCCCTGAAGGTCGTAATTGACAAAAATGAAGAAGAATACCGCAGCATGTCCCTTCTGGAGCGCCTTGTAGAGCCGGAAAGAATCATTTCCTTCCGCGTTCCGTGGGTAGATGACAAGGGCGTTGTTCAGGTAAACAAGGGATATCGTGTACAGTTTAACAGCGCTATCGGACCTTATAAGGGTGGTCTTCGTTTCCATCCGTCAGTAAACCAGGGTATCTTAAAATTCCTTGGATTTGAGCAGACATTTAAGAACTCCCTTACCGGACTTCCAATCGGTGGTGGTAAAGGTGGTTCCAACTTTGACCCGAAAGGCAAATCTGACAGAGAGGTTATGGCATTCTGCCAGAGCTTCATGACAGAGCTTTCCAAATATATCGGTGCTGACACTGATGTTCCGGCAGGTGATATCGGTGTAGGCGGACGTGAGATCGGTTATTTATTCGGACAGTACAAGAGAATCCGCGGATTATACGAGGGTGTTCTCACAGGTAAAGGACTTACCTACGGCGGATCTCTGATCCGTACACAGGCTACCGGATATGGTGTTGTTTATATGCTTGACGAGATCATGAAAGCACATAACGATTCTATTGATGGAAAGACATTCATCGTAACAGGATCCGGAAACGTTGCAATCTATGCTGTAGAGAAAGCTCAGCAGCTTGGCGGCAAGGTTGTTGCTATGTGTGACTCCAACGGATATATTTATGATCCAGAAGGAATCAAGCTTGACATTGTGAAAGATATCAAAGAAGTAAAACGTGGACGTATCAAAGAGTACGCAGACCGTGTTGAGGGTGCTTCTTACACAGAAGGTACCGGAATCTGGAACATCAAATGTGATGTATACCTTCCATGTGCTACCCAGAACGAGCTTGCTCTTGATGGTGCTAAGACACTTGTTGCAAACGGCTGCAAATATGTAGTTGAGGGTGCGAACATGCCTACTACTCTTGATGCTACAACTTATCTCCAGGAGAACGGTGTTCTGTTCATGCCTGGTAAAGCAGCTAACGCTGGTGGTGTTGCTACTTCTGCTCTTGAGATGAGCCAGAACTCCATGAGACTTTCCTGGACAGCAGAGGAAGTTGATGCGAAGCTTCATGGAATCATGGTAGACATCTTCCACAAAGCTGATGACGCTGCTAAGCGTTATGGTATGAAAGACAACTATGTTGCCGGTGCTAACATCGCCGGATTTGAGAAAGTTGTAGATGCTATGAAAGCTCAGGGCATCTGCTGATTCTCTGTCATCTGAAGTTTCAAAAAGACAGGTCCGCTGCGGCCTGTCTTTTTTATTCCATTTAATACTTGTTTATACAGAAAAAATCCCCGCTCTCTGGCGAGGATTTTTCTAATTTAAAAATTTCTTTAATTCATCCATAAAGGTACTGACATCTTTAAACTCCCGATACACAGAAGCGAATCGCACATACGCCACCGAATCCAGATCTTTTAAATGGCTCATCACGATTTCTCCGATTTTCGTGCTGGAGATTTCTTTATCTTCGGCATTGAAGATGTCGCCTTCTATGGCATCGATCATGGTTTCCAGCTTATCGCTGGCAATGGGACGTTTGTAGCAGGCGCGGCGGACACCGTTGATCAGTTTATTGCGGTCGTACTGCTCACGGTTCAGATTCTTCTTGATTACGGTTAACGGGATTGTCTCCACATTCTCATAAGTGGTAAATCTTCTTCCACAGGAATCGCACAGTCTTCTGCGTCTTATGGAATTGGTCTCTTCCACTGGTCTTGAATCTACTACTCTTGTATTATCCTGATTACAGTATGGACATCTCATGTATTTATTTCCCCTTCCTCATGTCTCCCCTTCTGCCATACAATCTGGGCAGCAGACTTTCCTCTTTTCTGTTCGCTCAGTAACATAAAACGGACTGAATTACCTATTTCTTATTATACTTTAATCATAGAAAGTATGTCAATAAACTCCATACATATTTTCAGACTTTTTGCATAATATCATAAAAAACAGGTGCTTTTCATGCGTATTTGCGAATTAAAGCAAAAAGAAGTGATCAATATCTGTACCTGCCGTACACTTGGCTGTCCGGTGGATGTGGAATTTAACTGTGAAACCGGATGTATTACCGCCCTTGTGGTTCCCGGACCTGGCAGTTTCTGCTTTTGTTTCTGGGGAGCCGGAAGTGAATATATAATCCCCTGGAATTGTATCCGGCAGATTGGAGATGACATTATCCTGGTAGAAATTGATGAAAAGTATTGCTGTAAAAAGGCTTAATTCTATTTTCCCAATTGTCAAGGGGCAATAATTTTTATATTTTCCCGAAAAAAGAATATTTATCCTCCCACGTGAGAATCATTGTTACTGTTCACTTCGTTCTCAGCAGCACGCTTCGCGATGCACAAAAGGAGGATTCAAATAATGGCACTTAACAAAGTTGAAATTTGCGGAGTCAATACATCGAAGCTTCCGGTACTGAAAGCAGAAGAAAAAGAAGAGCTTTTTCGCAGGATCAAGGAGGGTGATGAAGAAGCCAGGGAACTTTACATCAAAGGAAATCTGCGGCTGGTCCTCAGCGTGATCAAGCGTTTTTCCAACAGCAGCGAAAATATGGACGATCTTTTTCAGATTGGCTGCATTGGGCTTATAAAAGCAATTGATAATTTTGACACTACATTGAATGTAAAATTTTCTACTTATGCAGTGCCTATGATCATTGGGGAGATACGAAGGTATCTTCGTGACAATAACAGTATCCGGGTGAGCCGGTCTCTGCGGGATATTGCTTATCGTGCAATTTATGCAAAAGAAACCTATATGAAAACAAATCTGAGGGAGCCTACCATTGCGGAAATTGCCAGCGAAATAGGGATAAATAAAGAGATGATCGTATATGCTATGGATGCGATACAGAATCCGGTGTCACTTTTTGAACCGGTTTATACGGAAGGCGGGGATACGCTTTATGTGATGGACCAGATCAGCGATAAGAAAAACAAGGAGGAGACCTGGGTAGAAAATCTGTCCCTCCGGGAAGCTATAAACCGGCTGAATAAGCGGGAACGGCATATTATTGATCTGCGTTTTTACGAGGGCAAAACCCAGATGGAGGTGGCCCAGGAAATCGGGATTTCCCAGGCACAGGTCAGTCGGTTGGAAAAGAATGCACTTAAAACCATGCGGAATTATCTGAGAGCGTGACGGAAATCATGGATCCCGGCATTACGAAATCCGCTCCTTAAATGGTCTGCTGCATGAATATATTGCAAAATCGCTGGTTGTTGGCCAGCGATTTTGCTTATTATGCTGCTATTCCAGAATGCGTTTGAAAAAGGCTTTCTGAAGGATATGCATCATAATTTGTAATAATGATTTTTCAAACACGCTCTAATGCCTTTTCCAATTCTTTTATTACAATCTTAAGAGCTTTAATTCTCGCATACTTCTTGTCTACAGATTCCAGGATATGCCATGGTGCATAGGTGGTGCTTGTCTTGGAAAGCATTTCATCTACGGCACCTTCATAAGCATCCCATTTTTCGCGGTTGCGCCAGTCTTCGTCGGTGATCTTCCACTGTTTTTCAGGATTGTTCTGACGGTCGGTGAAGCGGGCCAGCTGGGTGTCTTTGTCGATCTGGACCCAGAATTTGATAATCACGGCACCCCAGTCGAACAGTTCCTTCTCGAATTCATTAATCTCGTTGTAAGCACGTTTCCAGTCGTTCTCGCTGCAGAAGCCTTCCAGACGCTCTACCATTACGCGGCCGTACCAGGTGCGGTCGAAGATGGCAATGTGACCGTCTTTGGGCAATCTGGTCCAGAAGCGCCAGAGGTAATGACGCGCCTTTTCGTGAGGTTCCGGGCTGGCGATTGGATGGACCTCAAAGCCACGGGGATCAAGGGCTTCTGTGATCCGCTTAATATTGCCTCCTTTTCCGGCTGCGTCCCAGCCTTCATAAGTAATGATCACCGGCACACGCTTACGGTACAGACGGTTATGCAGTTCGCCCAGTTTCTTCTGGAGATGCTTCAGCTCTTTCTTGTATTCTTCATCCTCGATCACCTTGTCTGTCAGTTCGATTTCCGAAAGCTTCGGCATTTTCTCAAGCGGAAAAATGTTTGTGAGAAGCGGTGCGCTGTGTGTGCTGTTCTGCAAGGCTACCTCAATGTTATTTACCATTATTTCAAGAACCTGAAGTTCTACGAAGTTGCGGTCTTTTGCATCAATAATATACCATGGTGCAATAGAAGTATTCGTATCTGTCAGATAGCGGTCGAAAACCTTCTGGCAATGTTTGTAATGTTCGTTCTGCCACTTGTCAAAGGCATCCACACGCCATTTTGTATCCTGCTCTTTGTTAAGCTTCTCAATACGTCTGGTCTGCTCTTTTTTGTCAATCTGCATGAAAAATTTCAGAACCAGATAACCGTTGTCTGTGAGCTGTCGCTCGAAATGTTTGATGCTGTCGATCCGCTTTGCATAATCCTCTTCTTCCAGACCGTTCAGACAGTCTTTGCAGGTCTGCTCCATCCAGCCAGAATCCAGAAAGGTAAATTTGCCGGCTTCCGGAATCTGATTGAAATACCGGTACAGAAATGGTCTGCGCAGTTCATCCTCTGTAGGCTTTGACATGGTTGCTACTTTAAAGAAACGGGGATCAATGTATTTGATCACTCTGCCGATTGTGGTACCTTTGCCAGATGCACCCCAGCCTTCAAAAAGTACCAGCACAGGCAGCTTGTGTTCTTTCAGCTTCATCTGCTGCTGATACAGCTTCTCACCAGCTTCTTTAATCCGTTTCTTCAGCTCCTCTTTTTCCGGAATCTCCTCCGGAATCCAGGTTTTCAGCATAAACACGTCCTCCTCACATACTATTATTTTCAAACACAAATCAATCTTTCCTGTTAAAAGTAAATTCTATTTTTTCATATCCACCTTATTTTCTGCATTATAACATAATCGTTCCCATTTTGCACGAATTTAACAAACATTTATCCGAATTTCGATTACAATAGTTTCCGGTCACTGGGAATGTTACCAGTAAACAGTAACCTGGGAAGTTCTGCCTCCTCTTATATACAATCCGATATTTTTATGTTATTATTAAAAATCATATTTTGTATGGGGTTTACGAACACATAGCGTTTTGTATATTGCGCCTTTCTTTTCGTAGCTCAGATGTTTAAACTTACCTAAGGAGGAAGTCCCATGCCTTTATCTGTCTTCATAGAAATGACCCTGTCTGCCATCCTTACCGTCTGGTCGCCTGGTCCCAATAATATTCTTTTGCTGTCCACAGCCAGCAAATACGGCATTTCCGGTAATATCCGCTTTATGACCGGAATCTGGAGCGGATCTCTCACTTTGATGTGTCTTTCCGGACTGTTCTGCAGTACTCTTGGGAAAATCATTCCAGGGATCCAGCCGGTTATGAAATATCTAGGCGCAGCTTATGTACTCTATCTTGCCTGGCAGACCTGGCGCAGGATTCCGCCCTCTGACAATGTCCAGGACAAAAAGCCAACCTGGCTGATGGGATTTTTCCTGCAGCTGATAAATGTAAAGATCATCATCTATGGGCTGACCATGTTTTCCGCTTATATTCTGCCCTATGAGGCAAGGGTTCCTATACTGTTTTGCTTCGCTGTATATCTGATGTTTCTTGGAGCCCTGGGAAATCTGATCTGGGCATTTGCGGGAAATGTACTGAAAAGATTTTACAGCAGTCATTATAAGCTGATGAATGGAATCATGGCCCTGCTGCTGGTGTGGTGCTCTCTCAGGATCACTGGATTACTGTAAGACAGGCCAAAAACACCTCCCGGAATATGTTGGTTACTCACATTCCGGGAGGTGTTTTCTATAGGGCACTGTTCAATTTATGAGACACATGTATCAAATTGATACATGCTTATGCTGTCTTACTTAAATGCATCCACCAGTTCCTGACCATCGTCATATCCCTGGTTTTTCAGTTCTTCTACAAACCACTGGTCTACGCCTTCTACCGCCTCTTTAAAGGAATCAATATCCATATCCTCTTTTGCGGTAAAGGTAACGCCATTTTTCTCTTCCCAGCGGTTCATGATCTCATTGGCACCGGAGCGGTTGATGTAACGCTCATACTCAACAGCCATTCTTCCAGCCTTGTCTACAACAGCCTGCTGCTCTGGTGTAAGGCCATCATAGATATCCTGATTGATACAGAAGAACAGACAGTCATAGATGGCATCCCACATGGAGCAGTATGGCTGAACCTCCTGTACACTGGCTGCGTCGATTGCAGGAAGCGGATTCTCCTCTCCCTCTACGGTGTTCTGCTGAAGAGCTGTGTAAGTCTCAGACCAGTTCAGGTTGGTTGCATCTGCCCCCCATCTCTTATAGCATTCCATAAGAAGATTGGAGCCTGCAACACGGACTTTCAGGTTCTTCATATCGTCCACCGATTTTACTTCACGCACACTGTTGGTCAGTTCACGGAAGCCGTTCTCCGCAATACCCATGCAATGCAGTCCATACTCACTGAGGATTTCCTTCATCTTCTCTCCTGCCTCACCGTCAAACTTGGCATCTGCGTCTTCCACAGAATCATAAATAAACGGCAGGGAGACTACGTTAAATCTCGGATCAAATGCAGAATAAATCAGGTTGGAATGCATGGAAATCTGTACCGGGTCTCCGTTCATCAGTGCCTGGATTCCCTCGGACTGGTTTCCGTTTGTCAGCTGGTCTGCTGCATATATGTTTACTTTTACTTTTCCTCCTGTAGCTTTTTCCATCAGCTCGCCGAACTTGCGGCCGCCATCAGCCCAGGTAGAAGTCTCAGTTGTGGAGCATGCAAAATTCCAGGTAGTCTCCTCCCAGCCAAGGTCACTGTAATCGCCAATTCCGGTAAATGCCTCTACCAGCTCTTCTGCATCCTCGTATCCCTGGGATTTCAATTCCTCAATGAACCACTCATCTACACCGTCAACAGCTTCCTTAAAGGACTCAATGTCCATATCCTCTTTTGCAGTGAAGGTAACGCCGTTTTTGTCTTTCCAGCGGTTCATGATCTCTTCATCACCGGAGCGGTTGATGTAACGTTCGTACTCTACGGCTTTCTGTCCTGCCTCGTCTACAACAGCCTGCTGTTCCGGTGTAAGACCATCATAAATCTCCTGGTTGATACAGAAGAACAGGCAGTCATAGATGGCATCCCACATGGAGCAGTATGGCTGAACCTCCTGTACACTGGCTGCGTCAATTGCAGGAAGCGGGTTCTCCTGACCCTCAACTGTGTTCTGTTGAAGGGCTGTGTAAGTCTCAGACCAGTTCAGGTTGGTTGCATCTGCGCCCCATCTCTTATAGCATTCCATAAGAAGGTTGGAACCGGCAACACGGATTTTCAGGTTTTTCATATCATCCACAGATTTTACTTCGCGGACACTGTTGGTCAGTTCACGGAAACCGTTCTCTGCAATACCCATGCAATGGAGTCCGTACTCACCAAGAATTTCTTTTAATTTCTCACCAGCCTCACCGTCAAACTTAGCATCTGCATCTTCTACAGAGTCATAAATAAACGGCAGGGAAACTACGTTAAATCTTGGGTCAAATGCAGAATAGATCAGGTTGGAATGCATGGAAATCTGTACCGGGTCTCCGTTCATCAGTGCCTGGATTCCCTCGGACTGGTTTCCGTT
>NZ_JBCOME010000031.1:46650-49351 GCF_040924365.1 Ruminococcus sp. 1001136sp1_2201st1_G3_2201SCRN_220225
TTTGTCAGCTGGTCTGCTGCATATATGTTTACTTTTACTTTTCCTCCTGTGGCCTTTTCCATCAGCTCGCCAAACTTGCGGCCGCCGTCCGCCCAGGTAGAAGTCTCAGTTGTAGAGCATGCAAAATTCCAGGTGGTTTCCTCCCAGCCAAGATCACTGTAATCTGCGATCTCATTGAAGGAATAATCCCCGTCTCCGGCTGCAGAAGCTGCGGATGAGCCGCTGTCACCAGAGGAAAAATCTCCGGAATATGCACCATTTTTAGCAAGTGCTCTCGGAAGAGCCGTTGAAGTTACCGGAATATAGGTAACCACAAGAAGCACGGCCACACAGGCTGCCAGCATGGGCATAACTGCTTTTGAAATTTCCTGAAGGGTAACCTCCATGCCTTTTTTGATCTTGATTCCGATTGCCACAAACAGGTTGACACCAACCGGCGGAGTTACCTGTCCAATTGCAAGGTTTACAGTTGCCATCACACCAAATGCAACCACATCATAGCCAAGTGCTTTGCATACCGGAAGCATAACCGGAATAAAAATGTACATAGCAGAGTTTGCATCGATGAAGCAGCCTGCAATCAGGAAAATAATGTTTACGATCAGAAGGAAGGTAAACTGGTTATGTGCAATGCTTCCAAGAAGCGCTGAAGCTGCGTCTGCGATACCGAATTTGGTACATACATAGGAAAACAGGGAAGCACTTGCTACGATCAGCATGATTCCACCAGTTGTTTTCGCAGAATCCACGCAAATGTCAAACAGGTCTTTTAATTTAACCTCACGATAAATCACCATACCTACAAACAGACCGTATACAACAGATACAGCCGCTGCCTCAGTAGGAGTAAAAATACCGCCATAAATACCACCCAGAATAATAACCGGCATTAAGAATCCCCAGAAAGCATCCTTAAATGCATCCCAGCGCTCTTTTGCAGTCGCTTTCTTCTGGGCTGGCTGAATGCCTTTTTTTCTGGCTTCCACCATAACCACGATCACAAGGGCAACGCCCATCAGAATTCCAGGTACGATTCCTGCCATGAACATATCTGCAATAGATACGCCTGTGATAGAAGCATATACAACAAATGCAATACTTGGCGGGATGACAATGGCGATGGAGCTTGATGTTGCCATCAGGGCTGTGGAAAACGGTGCGCTGAAGCCTCCCCGCTCTACCATTGCCGGAATCAGAACTGCTCCAAGTGCTGCTACAGTTGCAGGTCCGGATCCGGAAATTGCGCCGAAGAAGCAGGCTACAATAACGCATACAATGGCGATGCCACCTCTTTTATGTCCCACGCAGGTATCTACGAATCTGACAAGTCTTTTGGAAATTCCGGCTTTTGCCATGATATTTCCGGAAAGTACGAAAAATGGGATAGCCAGAAGGAGAAATTTACTGATTCCGGCATACATATTGGTTGCAACGATGGTAAGGGAGGTTCCGGAGTACAGGATTGCACAGACGGAGGACAGTCCCAGACAGATTGCAATGGGAACTCCCATGATCAGGAAAACAAAAAATGAAATAAAAAGAACTGCACTTATCATTTATTTATCCTCCTTTTTCAGATTGCCTGTACAATAGTCAAGACAGTATTCAATAAAATGTAAGATCATGCATCCGGATCCGATTGGCACGAAGGACCAGAATATCCACTCCGGCCAGTTCAGAACGAAGGTACGTTTTCCGTTTTCCAGCTGTGTGATTACTTTTTCCATACCGAACCAGAATAAGATTGCGGTAAAAATAATGCACAGAACAGTGGTAAGGATAACAGATGGTTTTTTCAGTTTCTCAGGGAGACGGTCTGTAACCAGTGACAGGTTAACCAGTTCTCCTTCGCGGCATGCAAGTGCTGCAGCCATTAAGGTAATCAGTACAAAGACTGCGACCACAAGTTCCTCGGTAAAGGACCAGGAACGATGGATCACTTTTCGGGAAAAAACATTTCCCACGGTCAGAACCAGTATCAGCAGGGTAGACACTACCAGAATACAATTTTCTACTGCTGCTACTGCATTCATGATTTTTTTGAAGACTTTCATGATCTCTCCTCCTCTTAATTTACTTGTCAGGTTTTCGTCTTTCGTAAAATGGAACTATCTGTTATGCAGCCGCAGTACGATCCTGCCCGGCAGGGCTTTTGTGTAACAGGAAGTTCCAACGGAATTTCCTGTTACACAAAAAAAATCCGCCCCTGAACTAGGGACGGACCATATTAGACCGCAACCACCCTGTTTCCCCTTTGAAACAAGTACGAAAAGACAACGTACCGACATACGCGATTCCGATAACGGGGAACAACCGTGGAAACCTACTTGATGCAGTTCTTCACTTCGTATCTGGTTCCTGTTTGAAAAAACGGATACTTATGAAGCGTTCGGCTTCCCTTCTCGGGGATGATCTTCAAAACAGACCTGACGCTGCTTTCCACCGACACAGCTCTCTGTAGACAAGGTGCTTCTGTTTCTACTTCTTCCCTTCAAGGAATTTAATCCTTTTTTAATTTAGTTGTTTAACGAACTGAAGTAATTCTACTACTAAAATTCGGGGAAGTCAAGTATAATTATGCAATTGCTATTTAGTGTGTTGAAAGTTGTTCAAGGCGGACGCACTCGGACAATGGTGATTGCTCACTCGCCGGCGCAACGCTCCAGCGAACTAACTGCTAACTGCGACTAAATCGTTCAGG
>NZ_JBCOME010000032.1:0-4281 GCF_040924365.1 Ruminococcus sp. 1001136sp1_2201st1_G3_2201SCRN_220225
CTATATTAGAGTCATATATTGAAGAACTTAATAACAGAATCACTGAGTTGAAAACGAATACAGATATTATCGGAAATTATAGTGAATTAGTAGCAGATACCCAGGTATTAACTGTACTTGTGAAGAATTATGTGTTTTGGGTGAAAGAAACATCGGAGAATGATTCTGAAATTAATACAATGCTGGGAGAACTTGGAAAGGAAATTCAGATTCCAGACCCTGACTCACAAACATTTAATGAGCAATATGCGTCATGGGAAGAAACTTGGCAGAATAGGATAAATTGTCTGGAAAACTTAATTCAGGAATTACCCCAATTTTTTGAAAGCCAAAAAAAGGAATTAAAAAATACGGTGATTAACACTGAACTCCTATCGGAATATAATGCAAATGAAAAAATGAGTATACTGGATGAACTAAGGAGAAGTAAAGTTTCGGATATTAATGTTATTGAAAAGGTTTGTTCTTTGTTATTCGGTAAATATCGTGGAATCGCATGGTTTTCTCTGGGACTGGCTGTATTTTTTGATATATCTTCATTGCTGGCTGGACTTTTTATTTATGGACTTTCAAAGAAAAAGGCTAAGAATTAGAGAAGTAGAAATGCAGAAAACATTTGAATTCGGTAACACAGAGGAAGGCTTCGAGACGATTGCCAAGATATTCTTTGAGCAATTGACTCAAGAGCTGGAGAAAGCGTATAATGATCACATAAAATAACGCTGTACAGAATGCTGAGAGCGAACTATGAGAAAGATGATGTTGTTCAGTTAGGATAAGTACGAAGGGAGAAAAGAGCTAAAGGATAAGGCACTTAAAATACAAAAAGTCAAAGGAGAAAATAGAAGCTATGAAAAATGAAAAAATATTAACTATAATTAAAGGACAGGAATTTAAATTAAGCCTCAAAGACAAGATTGAAATAAACGACATTTTTTATGATCAATATCTGGAAGCTGCAGCCATGCTGGAGAATATCGTGGCAAATGAGGAACGCGATAAACAGCCAGATTGGAAGAAAGCGGAGACGGAGAATAATATTATTGCTTTTTGCGGAGAACGTGGCGAGGGTAAAAGCAGCGCAATGTTTACTTTTATTAATGCAGTAGTTAACGAGAAAGAGCAAAAAGAATCTACTATATTTGCGCAGTGCGAGAATGTCAAAAATACTGTTTTTTCAGAACCTATTGTTATTGATCCTTCTGCTTTTGATAATGTACATAATGTTTTAGATATTATTATCGCTTCGCTTTATCGGAAATTTTCTGATAAATACGATGTTTCACCTGAAAGATTTGCTAATTATAGAAGGGAAGAGTTATTAAACGAATTTCAAAAGGTATATAAGGATATTTCTTTGCTTAACGATCCTGTTAAAATGCTGGAAGAGGAATATGATTACGAGGGAAGCATAGAAAAGATATCAAAGATGGGGGAAAGTCTGCGGTTAAGACGTGACTTGAGTAATTTGGTAAAGTTATATCTGGATTATATGATGACGGAAGATTCTCGTAACCAATATACTTCAAAAAAACTTTTGATTGCAATCGATGATCTGGACATGTGCAATGCCAATGCGTATAAAATGGCTGAACAGATACGTAAGTATTTAATTATTCCAGATATTGTCATAGTGATGGCACTTAAAGTGGAACAATTGCAGCTTTGTGTTCAGGAAGAGAACTTCAAAAATTATAGTAATGTTTTGAAAAACCAGGGAAAAATTGCAGGTGCAGTGATAGATGTGGAAGATATGGCAGAGCGCTATATTGCCAAACTGATTCCGAAGTCCAGAAGGATTTATTTGCCAAATGTTAGATATATAGAAAATGCGAAAATTGTTTATCAAAAAAATGAAGAGGAAATTATTTATGCGGATAAGATAACCAATTCATTGAATGCTTCTTTATTGGATTTGATATACATGAAAACTGGAATGCGTTTTTTATTAAACGACGAAAAAATGAATTGGCTACAGCCAGATAATTTACGGGATACTGTGAATTTAATTAGTCTTCTTGGAGATATGAAAGTTCCAGAAAATGACAGTGAATATCTTGATAACATTGAGAAATTTACGGAGTACTTTGAGAAAGAATGGATTCCGCAGAATTGTGAGTTGGTAAATTATAAAGAGGTACAGAATTTAATTAGAGTTCCATATTTACAGTTGAACTCAGAAGTCTGGTATTTTTTGAATGAAAATTATAAAAAGTCTGATAAAAAATACGTTCTTCCACCGGCAAGTTTTCAGATGGAAAGAACAAATTGTTTTTTCTGGATTTTAAACTGGTTTACTACATATAAGAATAGTATGTTTGATAAAAAAGATAATAAATTTGCTTATATGTTTGAAATTTTGTATACACTTAGATTAAATAATTTGCAGAGAAGTAGATGTTATGAGGAATTGGGAGAATTTATAGGTGGATATATATGGGGGCCATCATTTGATGATATAATTCCGAATGCAGCTGGCGACAATCCAATGGTAAGATCTAGATTCTTTTTTTCGACAATGAGTGTATATAATCTTTTTTCGGAAAAAGTTGGCAATGCGTTTAATATAACTAATGAATTATTAGATCCTAACAAAGACTATATATCTAAGCTGTCCGAAAATGATAAGGAAAAAGAATATAAAATTTTTAACTGGGTAATGTTGGGGCTTTTTTCTAATATCTGTAAAGAGATTACTGATAATATCGAAAATCCTCCGATGGTTAGATATATATATAACTCAAATATAATTTTTTCTAATTATAGATTAAATAATCCATTGCAAATATGTTTAGAAAATTATATTATTGGGATTTGCAGTTTGGAAAGTTTGTATAAGAAGTTAAATATAGAAATATTAGGAATTAGTAAGGAAGATTTTCAAAAAGTTATCAGAAGAATTGAAAATGATAACTCTAATAAAATTCATGCTTTCAGAACAATTTTTTCAAACATAGACTTAATAATGCGATTTCATGAATATTGTTGGAAAAATAGACAGTCTAAAGAATCAGGTAATAAAGATGAACGTGGGAAGACAAGAGCTGTAGTGGACCGATTTTTTAGAAATATAGAGCGGTTTTATAGAGAATATATTGATAAGAATTTTGAGGAAAAGCTGAATAACCTAATATTGAGAGATTCGGATGGAGAAGAGGCTGTAATCAATATTAGCGAATTATATGCAGATCTCTTACAGAGAAGTATAGAAGAATCTGTATCATTTGAGGAAAAGCAGAAACAAGACAAAGTGAAAGAAATGATGGATTCTTTGGATTTTGATGTTCAGCCAGACGAACCATTGCAAAGTGTATCTACCTATTTGAAAAATAAATCTGCTGAAAATGTTCTAAAAAATGTTAAAAATATAATTCATAATATGAAGCGCTATCAAGTAAGGCATAAAGATGAAAAAGTGGAAGGAGATAATGCAGGGTTCATAATAATGCGGGAGTATGCAATTGATTATTACCAAAGGGTTGCTGAATTTTGGGTAGAAAATCCTAAATTAGATATACCAGAGGAAATGAGTAAGGAATATAAAGATATAGCAAAAGATTGCAGTAAGTACAACGAGGAAAAATAATGGACATAGAACGTGGAAATATAGAAATTGTATTTCAGAAAATTCCATATATGTATGTAATAAAAAGCCAGCAGGAGATGGTGGATTACTGCTCCTATAGCAAAATGGAAAAGGATATTTACATGCGTTATTCGTCAGATGTGTTTTCCTACGCAACAGATGACGAGCGTAGTAACAATTATTCATTTATGTGTAGTCAAATGAAACTCCAGACCAATCTGTGGAAAAACGATGTAAGTGAAGATATTGGAGTGTTTCAACTGGTGTTTTCTGTGGCTGATAAAATGCTGCGCCTGGACGGAAATGAGATTAAATGCAAGTTCGATCAATTGCTGCGCTGGCGGGAAATTACATTACTGATGGGGCAGGACTTTTTCACATGCGCATATCTGGCATATGATGACTGGAAAAAAGGATATAATACCCAATATTTTGCCTGGCTTCCGATTATTAGAAGTGACAACAGCCGATTACATAATATTTTGGACCAGGGAGTAGCTGAAAATCATTTTCACTTGAATGGTTCCACAAAAATTTTTGAACTAAACTGGTTATGCCTGATGAATTATATTTCAGGCAGAAATGCTGAGTTTAAGAAAATAACCAGAACAATGCAGATACAGCGAAACGACAGCTTTGACAAAAGAGGGGGAAAAGAGGATTTTTATACAGAATGTCTGAGAGCTGCTTTATAC
>NZ_JBCOME010000032.1:4389-17139 GCF_040924365.1 Ruminococcus sp. 1001136sp1_2201st1_G3_2201SCRN_220225
ATGTCTGAGAGCTGCTTTATACAGGGTATATTTATTTTTCCTGATAAAAGAAAATTCCCACATGTTTGAAATCGCTGAAGCATTGATTAGAAAAGTTGAAAAAGGAATATCGTTACGGGAAATAACAAGTGATATTCAGAACCTGATCGCTATGGCTGGAAATCTTTATGGAGCGAAAATTAATGGTGTGGTTTTAGACTATGCTCTTGAAAATGAGATGATGAAGTACAACGACAATGTGTGTCGGCTATTGGCTGGGGAACGTAAATTTTTATACTGTTGTTATAGAAGTGTTTTAACAGGAAAATTTGACAGATTTCAAAAAAATATATTCTATGCGTACTTAATTATGCGCACAGATTTCAGAGGTGAATTGATCCAGAGCAATAAAAAGATTGGATTTGGTAATTTTTCAGATTATCAGGACCGAAAAGAGTTTTTTATTGACGGACATAAGCCATATGAAGACGAATTAGTGCGATTAGCGCTGAATGAATCTTTAACGAAGAAAAATATGATTTCATTGGAGGCGAGAATTTGTCCAAAAAATACTTCTGCCAAGTTGATTAAAAATCTGAAAAAATATGAGTGCATTGTAAAGTCAGAATCAGTAAATGATGGATATGATAAGCTAATTTATGTTTTGCATTTTCCTAAAATGTTTGATGATTCATTTAAGGATGGAGTACCGAGAAATAACAATGTACGCAAAATGGCAGCACGCCAGGCCAGAAGTATAGTGGCAATGTTAGACAAAAATGGAGAGATTAATCAACATATCAAGGGAATTGATGCATGCGCCAGCGAAATTGCATGTCGCCCGGAAGCATTTGGGCAGGTATACCGCTATTTGACAGCAAAAAGAGTGAAGGTCGAAAATGCTTCTCGTTTTTATAACTGTGAGGATGTACAAAATCTTCAGATGACCTATCATGTTGGTGAGGATTTCTTTGATATTACAGATGGCTTACGGGCGATTGATGAGGTTTTGCTGTTTTGCAATTATCGAAGAGGCAGCAGGTTAGGTCATGCATTGGCTCTTGGAATATCTCCTGAAAAATACTATGCAATGAAGGGATATAAAGTTGTTCTTTCAAAACAAATTCTTTTGGACGATATTGTCTGGCTGTATTGCAGGTCTGGTGAATTAGGCTGTTCGTTAGACGAAAAATTAAAAACGAATTTGATTGAGAAATATACATCATTGTATAAGGAAATTTATGAGAACAACGTTGGAAATGGTCCCTGTCCATCCATACATGAATACTATCAAAGCTGGAAATTGAGGGGAGATAATCCTCAGTGCTATAGATTAGAAGAAAAGGAATTTAATGCAGCTTTGGAAAAAATGGAATTGATCTATTTCGACAGATTTCGTTTCAACCCGCGAGTGGATAATGACCTCAGAAGAAATAAGCGATATAGGGATTTGTACTATTACTATCATTTTAATAAAAAGGTTCGGGAAAAAGGCAATGAAATAACCGAATTTAAGGTTACGAAAGAGTATATTAAATTAGTCCGTACCATGCAGGATAAAATGATCGCTGAACTTGCCTGCAAGGGAATTGGCATTGAAACAAATCCCTCTTCGAATTATTTAATTGGAACAATAAAGAAATACGAAGAGCATCCGATTTTAAGGTTTAATTCACGAAAGCTAAAAGATACGAACACTGGTGAAAATCTCTGTGTATCAATAAACACCGACGACCAGGGGGTATTTGACACTCTGTTGGAAAATGAATATGCCTTGATGACTCTGGCATTAAAGAAAGCAACAGATGACGATATGAATGCTTTGTATGATATTGAGGATATTTATGAGTGGATTGATTATGTGAGAAAAATGGGAATCAATCAGGTGTTCTCGTAGTGGTAATACAATTTGATAATTTTCGAAAAGAGATGTCTGGAAAATGGAGGGCATCTCTTTTTGATAAAAGTGTTTCAGATATTTTGGAACCTACGCTATTTTTGTGAGTTTTGTTATTTTTCACCGTATATATTTATAGATAAGTATTTGTTTTGGGGGAATAGTGGAGAAAATGAAAGAACAAAGAGGAGAATGGATAAATGAAAAAGAACAATAGTCTTTTAGCTGCATTATCCGCGCTCAAAGTAGTAACCCAAACTCTTTTTAAAAAGATGCCGGTTCTGTTTTTAGTTGTAGTTTATTTGGTTGATTTAGGTATTCGCGGTTATTTGGCTGCTGGATTTTCAACTACATACTTGTTGGGAATGTTAATCCTTACACTATCCATCGGAATATATGTTAGCACCAGGAGTTTTTCAGAAACAACGCTTAGCTTTGTACTGGGGATGTTAACTATTTATTCTATTGATTGGAAAAAAGAAAATATTTCTTTGTTTATAATTTTGTATTTGGCGTATATTGTTGTAACGTTTTGTATTTCATCTGTTAGGTTAGCTGCAAAACAGGAAAGCATTTTAACACAGGCTGCCTGCAAATTAGATATAAGTAACTATAAAGCGGTTTATAATCGGTTAAAAGTTATTTCCGAAAAATCTACAAAATACAGTCAATTATCCATACTGGGAAAAAGTGAAATTATTCGTTACTTAGCGTTCCGTCAGGTTAATATTGATGAATATGAAGATGCAATCAATATAATAGAGTTAATTAAAAGTGTATGTCAGGCAGAAATAACGCCCTGCTGTGAGATATATTATGGCTTCTATACTTACTGCCGTAATCAATCTCCAACATCTTCGGGCATCGCAAAAAAAGTGGAGAGAATGTTCGATAAGGTAACCACACTTACTATTTCTTATTCGGAATTCTTTGAAATTTTCGCACAAACTAAGCGCATATTAGTTGAGGAAAAGCTGACGTTTGATAAGTATTTGCTTGAAATCAGTTTGATGTCATTAAAAGGATATAGTAGCACAGATATAAGTGAAATAATGAGAGAAAATTATCTGAAATGAATAATGTGCCTAAAAGAATAGGAGCTTCCTGTATACTTTAAAGAGTAAAAGGAATTGACTAAAAAGAATACCTCAAGTAAATTTAGATTATTACTGACCGGCCAGTTAGTAAAAATCTAAAGTACAAGAGGTATCTGAAATGAATGTTAAAACAAATAAGACAAAAAAGCAAGCAAATGTAGAAAATCAGGCAGTTAATCTTTTATCAAAAGAAGAACTCTGCAAGCGGATTGAAGATGTTGAAAAAGAATTAAAATCGTATACCTGGAGAGAACTGGAAACAAACGGTAAATTTGCAAAAAATGATAAACTTTCCTTTATCAAGGATGACATGCTTATAGTTGGATGCGATATAGGCAGTGAAACTCATTATATAAGAGCAATCGACATCCGAGGAAGGGAATTAAGCAGAAAAAAGACTATGATCCGCAAAAAATGTTAAAGGACATCAAACGGCCAAAAGCTGCATTAGCCGCAAAAGCAGCATAAAGAGCAAAAACAGTGAATACTTCCAGAACTCTGTCGAGTCTGTGATAATCCGAATTGGAGACTGGACAGGGTTCTGGAACAGAAACCCGTAAACGATGAGGTCTGAAACGGACCACATCAGCCAAAAGACTAACAGGAATCTGTAATGGTATAGCGTCCACTGAGTAAATCAGTACCATAATAGATGAATGCAGGTCAGTAACAATCGAACAGAAAAAAACAAGAGCTGTAGCCGGCATCGGTGTTTACCATGGGGCATGGACCCTGTTTAGGAGCTTGGCTGGCACTCAGTGTATGGTAGATGGGACGAAGGAAGTTGGGACATGATCCCTTTAGGCACGGAAGGTTCATCATCATAGTTGATCAGAGGGAAAATAGCCTTTATAAAGCAAACAAAAGGGATGCTTTTAAAACTATATCCATTTATCAGCTATTCGGTACATGATACTACGATATCCATCACTCCCGGCTCTGTTTTTGAGGTAAATAAAAATCGTCAAAGCCTATAAAATCAATAAATTTAGGCTTGACAGAATAGGAAGAAAAACATGGAGTATATATACGGAAATGCTGATAAGTATAAAACTCGTATAATGGAAGAATATGCGAGGGCTTTTTATAGGGAAATGCAATTTATAGATCCTATATCCAAAAGTATAAAAGGTTTTTTTCGGATTCTTAGATGCTGCGATGATAAGGTAATATGTTATCGGCATATAGATGAAAGCTTAAAAGAAGACTTAGAAAATATGAATAACGGTTGTTCAAAAATGACCCTGGGAAAAAATTGGTTTATTTCTGCGATAAAGCATGATAAATTTGAAAATAGTTATACGTTTGCTCTGTATAATGGCAGTGCAGAAATTATGACGATGAAGGAATACATTTGTTATCAAGTGAATTACTTTTTTGAAAGTCTTCTGGGGTTAGCAGAAAAAAAGAATGGCGATGTTGAAATTTCTATAAGGAATATGATATATGAAAATGCAATTGCGTTTGTGGATAGAAAAATTAATAACACTATAAATATGGCAATGGGCCCGCGCGTAATGTTGGCTGAAAATATTTCGAAAATATCTTATTTGCATTATGAAGGGAATAAAGTAAATAAGAAATATATAGTTTGGGGGATAAAAAAAGAAGATTGTGATATAATTTTTTCAAATGATATTATGTTTAACGATGAAACTAAACTAAACCATGATAAGCAGATAAGAAAGTTATTAGAGATTACATATAAAGATAAAAATAACGGGCTTTATCTTGGATGTTGTGGAAATAAAGTAGAAGGGTATATATCATCAGAAAATCTTAAAGGAGAATTGTATCTAGTAGAATTTAATGGCACTGGTAAATGGTCTTTTGGCTTCCAAGGAAGTGAAAAAAATAAAATAATTTTTGAGGATAAAAAAGTTAAACTTTTTAAAGATGACGATAAAGTAACTTTCTATTTGGCTTATAAAAAAATATTTGAAGAAGATACAAATATAGACTATGTATGGAAGATTGTAGAAAGTGCAAGAAGGCAGAAACATGGAACGATGTTGCTCTTTACAGAAAATGCATTGAGTGAATCAGAAAGATTACGTGAGGCGGGATATCAAGTTTCTGTGAAGGAAATGGTGAGTTGATGAAAAATTGAATTATATAAAAGAAGCGGAACGTATGAATAGTAGCCAAATTACCAAAAGTGAAATGGCGGATGTATTTGAATTAAGTGAACAGCAGGTAAATGATATAGCAACTGCTGCATAAAGGATGATAAAATGAAAAATATAGAAAGTGTTTTAAAGTTAAATAAGATAGTTTTTGATAAAATTGAGTTTAATAGATTAGGATTTAAAAATGATAAAGAACTTGAATTTGAAATCCAATCTAACATATCACAAAGATCAGAAACGGAAATTTATAAGGTGACTTTGGTTCTAAAGGGAAAAAAACCAGAAGAATATACTTTGGAGATTAGTTTGTCTGGATTTTTTAGCGTAGAATCAGAAAATGAGTTAACAGATGCGTTGAAAAATTCACTTGTTGTAAAAAATAGTGTAGCGATTATGATGCCCTATTTAAGAAGCCAGGTTTCATTAGTGACTGCGCAGCCGGAAGTAGAATGTGTTGTGCTGCCTGCTTTTAACATTAATAAGATGTTGGATAATGAGTAAGTTTTTGATTTTTTTGGATAATCAAAGTTCTTGAGGGGTTGCCAAACTTATTGAGTAAGTGCTTAAATTTGGGGTAGCTTTACCGCGTCTGTTTTAGAACTCATAATGATAGTAAATGGATTTTTACTACACTCCGCTTGATAGGAGATAGAAATTTACTGGTACTGGAAAAGACCTGACCTTATGAATCAATATAAACAAAACTTAGTGAATTCATAAACACGCATAAAATTATTGAGACCAAAAAGTTTTCATGGTATCATTATTAATAGAAAATAATGATACTGTGAAAACTTTTTTATATAGGAGCGTATGCGAGATGGGAAGATTTGTGAATCCGGACAACAGTGCTTTTCAGGTTGCATTGAATTCCAGAATTTATGTGGATAAAACTGGTATGATCGAATATATGAATCACGTTCTGGATACTACAGATGCGTATATTTGCAACAGTCGCCCCAGGAGATTTGGGAAATCCTATGCGGCGAATATGCTTGCAGCATATTACAGTAAGGGCGCAGATTCTGAGCAGATGTTTTCCGGTCTCTCAATCGGGAAAACACAGAAAAAGTATCTTAACAAATATGATGTAATTCACATTGATGTTCAGTGGTTTCTGGCAAATTGTGAAGATAAGAACAAAGTGGTACAGTTTATTACAAAAAGCGTACTGGATGAACTGCGTGAAATTTATCCAGAGTGTTTGATTCTCCAAGACGGTTCTTTGTCCGATGCTCTTTCAAGAGTTAAGAATCAAACAGGACAGAAATTTGTCATTATTATTGATGAATGGGATGTTTTGATTCGTATAGCATAAACAATGAGCATTGGGGTCAGACCCCATAAAGCGGTTAAATATATTCAACTTGCATATCTTACTGGCATTCTTCCAATTAAAAAGGAAAAAACTCAGTCGGCATTAAATAATTTTGATGAGTTTACAATGCTGAGCGCAAGCAATCTGGCTCCGTATATTGGTTTTACAGAAGCTGAAGTGAAAAAGCTGTCAGAAAAATATCAGCAGGACTTTGCTGAAGTGAAGCGATGGTACGATGGCTATCTTCTGAAGGATTACCAGGTTTATAATCCCAGAGCCGTTGTCAGCGTAATGCTAAGGGGGGAATTCAGGAGTTACTGGTCAGAAACAGCATCCTATGATGTGATTGTGCCTTTGATTAACATGAACTATGATGGGCTGAAAACAGCTGTTATTGAGATGCTTTCCGGAGCCGAAGTCAAGGTGAATGTGGCAGCTTTTCAAAATGATACGGAAGATATTAAAAGTAAAGATGATGTATTGACTTATATGATCCATTTAGGATACCTTGGTTATAATGAGATCAGGAAGACTGCTTTTGTACCAAATGAGGAGATACGGCAGGAGTTGACGACTGCTGTTGAGAGTAAAAAGTGGAATGAAATGCTGATATTGCAGCTGAATTCGGAAAATCTGCTGGATGCTACATTGGATATGGATGGTGTGGCGGTTGCAGAAGAGATTGAAAAAATCCATAACGAGCATGTGTCAGTAATTCAGTATAATAATGAGAATTCCTTGAGCAGTGTGCTTACAATTGCCTACTTAAGCGCAATGCAATACTATTTTAAGCCAATCCGTGAATTTTCTACAGGACGGGGATTTGCTGACTTTGTATTTATCCCAAAGCCAGAGTACAAAAATGATTATCCGGCATTGCTTGTGGAATTGAAGTGGAACCAGAATGCGCAGACTGCATTAACACAAATTAAGACTAAAAAGTATCCTTCTTCGATACTGAATTACACAGGCGATATTCTTCTTGTTGGAATCAATTATGATAAAAAAAGTAAGGAACACCAGTGCTTGATTGAGAAGTATGTGAAGGGTGAAAATAGAGGAACAGGCGTTGTATGATGCATATGTGGAAAGCAAATGTCCGTTGGATGAAATCATTGACTTGATTCAGAATGCTGATGAATGGATATAAGCTGGATTTAGTTGTAAAATTTCTGGAAGTTCACATGTAAGTTTTTGAAAATGTGAATTTCCAGAAAAAGTTCACATTTTATAATTGACTTTTTCAAAATGTAGTGTATAATTAAACTTGTAATAACAAGTAATTATAACCAAGCCGGGGTTAGAAAATGTCAGAGAATATTTCAAAATATGAAATAATTAAAAATAAAATTGAAGAACAGATCAGCCAGGGAATTTATAAGGAGAATGATAAGATCCCTAGTGAGAATGAATTGTGCCGGGCTTTTGCCAGCAGTAGAATTACAGTACGTAAGGCTTTGGATGAGCTGGTTACTACTGGAGTGCTGTACAGACAGCAAGGTATAGGCACTTTTGTAAAGCCAAAAACAGTCGAGGCATCCGCAGACGTAGATAAGGTTTTACTTATATTACCTAATTATCCGGAACTGTTCGCTGCTGGAATTGTTTCTGACATGCTATCTGGCATACAGAAATCTCTCAGGGAAACACAGTACACGCTGGTAACACTGATGGAACCAAGAAATGAAGCGGATATTGAGAAATTCCTGCAAAGCATAAAGACAATACGACCAAATGGAATCATATACAGCTTTTATTACGGAGATTCAATGATCGTAGATGAATTAAAGAAACTTGAGGTTCCTATTGTTTTTCTTGATGCAGAACCGAAGGATAATGAATTTGATATTGTTACAGGTGAGGATTTTGAGAGTGCATATCGTGTTACTCAACTTGCAATCATGAGTGGAATGAAGAATGTGGGATTCTATTCATCCTGGAATCAGGACTTTTCTACATGCTCTGCCAGGAAGAATGGTATAAAGAAAGCCTTGGAGGATTCAAGAATTCCTATCCGTGAGGGACAGCTTTTACTTAGAAATACAGAATCTGAATTTCATGAAAGTGTAACAAAATATGACATCGTTACAGATATAAAGGAATATCTGCAGAAAAATGACTATCTGGATGTTCTGATCGTAATGAATGATACTGTTGCATTTGCAGCATATAAGGCTGCCAGTGAACTGAGAAAGGATATACCAGATGATCTGAAATTGATCAGTTACGGAAACTACAACTGGAGCAGCTTTCCGACAATTGGTCTTACCACATTCGAACAGCACTTTTTCAAATATGGAAAAGAAGCTGTGAAATTATTATTGAAGCGTATGAGTGGAACTTCTTCCATGATACAGCAAAGAAGAATTATCAAGTACGACCTGCAACGCAGGAAATCATTCTAGGACAAAGATGGCATAATAGGAGTTATGCCATTTTTAAAAAACTAACTTGTCATATCAAGTAATGTCGTGACAAGGAAAAATAAAATACATGTATTGAAAAGGAGGGTAGAATTTACATATTGGGGTAAAAGTAAAACAGTATTGTGTAGCATATAAACTTAAGAAAAATGTTTAGGAGGAAAAGAAATGAAAAAAATTACATCTATCGTATTGAGCGTATCTATGGCGGCAGGAGCATTAGGAATGAATACAGCAGTTGTTCATGCAGAAGAAAGTGCAAAAAAGGTAGCTTATATTTCGGCTGCTAATCAGTTTGATTTCTTTGTATACATTGGTGCAGAAATCAAGAAAGTGGGAGAAGAAAACGGTGTACAGGTTGATATGTTTGATGCTGCTCTGGATGTAAGCAAAGAAGCTGATCTTATGAGTCAGGCAATTTTGCAGAAATATGATGCAATTATTGTAGGACCTGTAGACACACAGGCACTGATACCGTCAATTAAAGAAGCAAATGAAGCTGGAATACCTGTAATTAACTATGACTCTTTCATTGAAGGTGCAGAAGTTTATGCCCGCGTTGGAAGTGGAAATAAAGATATGGGTAAAACTGCCGGCGAATATGCTGCTGATATGCTGAAAGAAAAATATGGAGAAGTAAAAGGTAATGTAATTGTACTTAGTTATCCGGCTCTGGAAACAATGAATCAGAGAAATGAAGGCTTCATTGAAGCTTTGAAAGAGTATCCGGATGTAACAATTAAAGAAGAGACGGTAGAAGAGTGTACAGCTGAAGGTGGTCAGAAATTAACAGATAACCTTCTGATCGCAAACCCGGAAGGCACTCTGGATATTATCTATGGCAGTAACGCTGGTGTTGCACTTGGAGCACTTGCTTCTGTAAGCTCTGCAGGCAGAGAGGATATTGCTTTAGTTGGAATCGATAACGAAGAAGGTCAGTTAAACGCACTGAAGGATGGCCGCTATTATAAGGCAACTGTTGCGCAGGATTCCTATTCAATCGGAGAAGAAGCTATGAATGCTGCCCTCTCCGCAATTGATGGAAAAAAGACTGGTGATGTAGTAGTACCTGGAATCCTTGTAACAGCAGACAACGTTGAGGAATATCTGACAGATGATCAGGCGAAGAAAGACGAATTAGAAGAGTACAAATAATACTTACGTGAAAGAAAGGTTTGAGGTATATGGACAAAACAATTATCAGATTGGACAATATTGCAAAATCTTTCGGAAATGTGCGAGTAATACATCATATCAGCTTTTCTATCGAAGCTGGTAAGGTATATGCTCTTGCCGGTGAAAATGGTGCCGGCAAGAGCACTCTTTGCAATATTATATCTGGAAGTCTTAAACCTGATGAAGGCACTATTTCTTACGGTGATAAAGAATATAGCAGTTTTACCATTCAGCAGGCAAAAGAAATTGGAATTAAAATGGTTCATCAGGAGCTGCAGATTCTTCCATTAATGAATGTAGAAGAAAATATTTTTATTGGAGAAGAAAGCTCCAGACGCGGTTTTGTAAATAAAAAAGAAATGCGGAAGAGAAGCCTGGAATTGCTGGAAATGGTTGGATTAAATGCACAACCAGAGACAAAGGTTGCAGAGATTGAAATTGCAGGCAGACAGCTCCTTGAGATAGCACGGGCAATCAATCACAATGCCAGGATCATTATTCTGGACGAGCCTACTTCATCTTTGTCTCAGGCCGAAATCCGTAAGTTTTTTACAATTATAAAAAAATTGAAAGAGCAGGGCGTATCCTTTATTTTTATATCCCATCGTTTGGAAGAGGTCTTTGAACTTGCTGATAAGATCATAGTTCTGAAAGATGGAGAAAAAGTTGCGGAACTGAACACAGAAGAAACAAATGAAAAAGAAGTAATCCGTTTGATGGTGGGAAGAGAATATTCGGATTTTTACCAGAGGGAACGAAAGTGTCATGGCGATGTGTGTCTGGAATTGAAAGATATTTCCGGAGTAAAAGAGGGAATGCTGAACAATGCATATATCCCCCAGCACGTGTCGCTTAAAGTAGAAGAAGGCGAAGTATTAGGGATTGCTGGCCTGGTTGGAGCTGGAAGAACAGAGCTTGTTCGAATGATATTTGGAGAAATGCCAATTGGAAGCGGAGAAATTTTTGTTCAGGGGGAAAAAGTACAGATAAAAAGTAGTCGTGATGCTATAAAATTGGGAATGGCATGGGTAACAGAAGACAGAAAGCAGGAAGGCTTGATTCTGGAGGATACTTTAGTTAGAAATCTGAGTTTGCCAACAGTACATAAGCATAGAAAAGCTGGAATTATTGATGATAATTTTTTGACAAAAATGTCGGAGAAATATATTCAAAAGCTAAAAGTAAAGACCACAGGCGGGCTGCAGAAGGCAAAGAATCTATCTGGAGGAAATCAACAGAAGATAGTTCTCGGAAAGTGGTTATCCACAAATCCTAAAATTTTAATTCTTGATGAACCGACCAGAGGAATTGATGTAGGTGCAAAAGCTGAGATCTATAAGCTGATCAATGAGCTTACTGCGCAGGGAATGGCAATTGTTCTGATCTCGTCAGAGCTTCCAGAAGTAATGGGTATGAGTGACCGGCTTTTAATAATGTATGAAGGCAGAGTGACCGGACAATTATTAAAGGAAGAATATACGGAAGAACGAGTTATGGAGTACGCGACAGGAAGGAAGGTTCACAATGAATGACAAAAAACTCATGATAAAGTCAAAGGGAATTTTAAATCAGATTGGCTTATTGGGTGTGATTGCAGTATTATGTATTATTTTTACATGCTTGAATAGCACTTTTATTGCAGCAGCCAATTTGATGAATATTGTAAGGCAGTCCGCTGTTATGATCATCGTGGCAATGGGAGTTACCTTTGTTATGATTTCAGGTGAGCTGGATCTTTCAATCGGCGGGGTTGCCTGTTTAACCGGTATGGTTGTATCAAAATTGCTGACAACAGGTGTTTCCATTCCGGTGGCAATTCTTATTGGTCTTTTACTTGGAGCCTTATTGGGATTATTTAATGGAATATTGACTACAAAATTCAATTTACCATCTATGATCGTTACACTGGCAACTATGAATCTGGCAAATGGAAGTGCAAGCCTGATCACTGGAGGAACAGCTATATACAATTTGCCTCAGGAATTTGAATTCTTAGGACGTGGCTTTATCTTCGGTATACCGGCCCAGGTCGTTTTTATGGTGATACTGGTAATTATCTGCGGTATTGTATTATCAAAAACCTTGATCGGAAGATATGCACTTGCTATTGGAGGAAATGCTGATGTAGCGAAGCTGGCAGGAATTTCTGTTATTAAATACAAGCTTCTGTATTTTGTATTCTGCAGCTTATGCGCAAGCTTTGCCGGAATGATCCTGACCAGCCGGCTGGCAACAGGTCAGCCGAATCTGGCGTCAAATATGATGATGGATACGTTAACTGCAGTTGTGCTTGGAGGAACTGCAATGTCAGGAGGAGAGGGAAGTATTGCAGGAAGCGTTATGGGAGCACTTCTTCTTACCATTATTTCCAATGGTCTTACCATAAATGGTGTTAATTCTTTCTGGCAGATGATTATTTCAGCATTGATCCTGATCGCAACAATTATTGCGAGACGTAAAAAGGATTAATATATCGAACGAAAACTGAGAAGAAAGGAAGGTATTTATTATGAAGTTTGAACCAACTGCTGAATCTATTTCTAAACACGAGGTACCACAGTGGTATAATGACGCAAAATTTGGTATATTTATTCACTGGTCACTTTTTTCTGTTCCCGCATGGGCACCAGTAGAAGGAAAAAATCTGGCAGAGCTGTCAGAGTCCGATGATGGATTTGGAAATTCTATGAGAAATTCACCCTATGCGGAGTGGTATCTGAATACATCAAGA
>NZ_JBCOME010000032.1:17294-38562 GCF_040924365.1 Ruminococcus sp. 1001136sp1_2201st1_G3_2201SCRN_220225
GTGCAAAGTATGTAGTACTTGTTACCAAACATCATGATGGATATTGTCTGTGGCCAAGTGAATATAAAAACCCCAAGATGCCAGAGTATCAGTCAAAACGTGATCTGGTTGGAGAAATTACAGATGCAGTACGTGCAAGAGGCATGAAGATGGGCCTGTATTATTCCGGTATTTTCGACTGGACATTTAAGGATTACCCAATTGATGGTATGGAAAACTGGGTAAATCACCATGTGGTAACAGATGAATATGCTGAGTATTCCTGGAATCAGACAGAAGAACTTATCCATAAATATAAACCGTCTATTCTCTGGAATGATATTGGATTTCCGGCACAGTGTGATTTGAATGAGTTGTATGCGGATTATTATAATACAGTTCCCGAGGGTGTAATTAATGACCGTTGGCGTCAGTATAGCGTACATTCTGATGAAGAGAAGAAGCGCCTGGTTGAAAAACTGAATAAACAGCTGGCTGAGGGTGGAATAAGTGGTATTTTAGTTCCAGAGGGATTCTGTGATTATACTTCTCCGGAGTATGCAAATGAGATGAAGCTTCAGAAGAAAAAATGGGAGCTGACCCGTGGAATGGGAATGTCTTTTGGATACAATCAGAACGAAGATCCTAAGTATATGCTGAAAGCCAAAGAGATTATTTATATGCTGGTTGATGCAGTGAGCAAAAATGGTAACTTACTTCTTAATGTAGGTCCGAGAGCTGACGGAAGCATTCAGGAGGAACAGAAAAAGCCTCTGCTGGAAACTGGAAAATGGCTGAAGATTAATGGAGAGGCTATTTACGAAACAACCTACTGGGAAAAACAGGAAGCAGAAACTGAGAAGGGACAGCAGGTTCGTTTCACAAAGAAAGGAAATCAGTTGTATGCCGTGATCCTGGATGAAGAGCTTGACGCTTCTGTAGTAATCAAGGATCTGGAGATCCCTTCGGGAGCAACTGTTACATTACTGGGAGAAGCTGGTGAATTATCCTGGGAGCAGAAGGGAGAAAATCTGTCAGTAAAGATCCCGGAAAATATCCAGAAACAGTATGCGTATACATTGAAAATCAGTTGTTGATGGATTTTTTGACCCTGTGAAGAGCATGATAGATCTTTTCAAAATTGAATAAATTTCTTTACAGAAGAAGTGCTTGCCGTTTGTCTGTGCAGCTCATTAATTGCTGCATGGACAAGCGGCATTTTGTTGTGACACGGTTAAAAATCATATACAAGTTACGATACTTAAAAGGGCAGGTGTGGATGTTCTCCACAACCTGCCCTTTCGTGAGGGGAATGTATCAGAAACCTGTAAGTCGGAATACCATTAATTCGCTTGCAGAGTCGTCGTCACGGTCCTGTGTCATAAGAACCATCACAGAACCATCCTCTGCAACTTTCATATCTTCAATCCAGGGGTATCTGGTTCCAAACATATCGTAGCAGTCTACTTCGGCGAGGAGAGTTCCGTCCTTTGACCAGAAGTAGAATTCTCGCATATTTCCATCTGCTGCAATATAGCCATTCGCTGTCTCAGCTATTCCCGTGAGACTTCCGAAATAAGCAGGATCCTCGTGCTGGTCACCGCCAAGAAGCAGCTGCTGGTTGCCCTCCAGATCATAAACTGCTATTTTCGATGGGGTGTCATCTCCTGCAAGACGTCCGTATACCATAATATGATCATTGCTGATCTCAACCAGGCTGACAAATTTAAAAATACCGGTTCGTGCCTCGTCATCATTCATGGAGGTTAAGATCCAGGGCTCTGTAAGCACGCTGCCGTCCTGGAAGGTTACTTTTTCCGTATCATAGCCAAGGTAGCTGGTAATGCCCCAGGCACCGGATGGGTGTACAGACAGGTAACCGCTTGTGCCGGTCTCCAATATGGTCTGCCCGTCTTTCATAACGATTCCTTTTCCACCGTTACGGGAAATATAAAGTTTTCCGTCCGTGTCTGTAAAAAGATCCATTCCCTGCTCGTCCATTGTATCAGAAGAAAGAAGATTCAGGGTGCTTCCAGTATATTCGTAAGTTTCCAGAGTATTATTCAGCTGATGATACATCCGGTCTCCAGATATTGCAAACTGGTGACGCATGATCTCAAATCCGTTCTGGGAAACACTAAATGGAATATACTCCGGAGTGACGGTATAATCTCCAACAGCTATACTCTGCGGAGCCGGTGTGAATGGAGTTCCATCCCATGGGTAAGGTGCTTCTACATTGCCGGTGTCCTCTAATTTCAGTTCCAGATTGTTAAAAACGTTTCTGACAGAATCATTTTCTTCTCCGGAAATGATAACTTTGTAGGTCACACCGGATGGCTCGTGACGATAAATGTAGTAAATTCTGTCAAAATTGTCTGTGGTTCGTATATAATCCACATCGCCAATGGTTGTTTTTTCAATAGTGCCGTCTGCATAGTCATGAAGATCGATATCGGAGGTCTGCAGATATTTGCGGAAAGAGTAGCTTGATTCTTCATTTGCTTTAATGGTGAAATCATTTTGTGAGTTGTCCTTGTCAGCACCTTCGAATACGCTGACGGAGCAGGTGTATTCATAATCGCTGATATCATTCGGATCATAGCTCCAGTCATCCGGAAGGTTAAGCTTGAACAGGGTTACGTCAATGGTGTTGTCACTTTCTCCATGAACGGTGAGAGCGCTACTGGCAGTCAGAAGCACAAGTCCGGTCACAAGAGGTAGTATTTTCCATATTTTTTTTCTCATATTCAGCACCTCTTTTCTATGTGGAATGTTTTGTATTTTTATTTTCCCAGATTTTGGAGACTTTGTCACTGACACAAATGACAGGTAATCCGTAAGGAAAGCGTTATTGCTGGAAAAAATGCGGATATCCGGAAGCGGCAAATGGGAATAGAAGTAATTTGTCCTGCATAGGCTATTGAAAAAAGGATATTTGGAATGATATCAATTGGCCTGTGTATGATCGTAAAAAATGAGGAGGCGGTACTTCGCAGAATCCTCACGCCGATGAGCAAGCTTGTGGACAAAATCTATATTTGCGATACCGGATCGGTGGATAAAACGAAGGAGATTGCCAGGGAGTTTACCGATGAGGTTTATGATTTTTTGTGGAAAGATGATTTCTCTGCTGCCCGCAATTTTATTACGGAAAAAGCAGATACGGATTATTGGATGTGGCTGGATGCAGATGACGTCATTACGCCGGAAAATCAAGAGAAGCTGCTCAGGTTGAAAGAGAGCATGGATTCAGATACGGATGTGGTTATGATGGATTATGCAGTGGGATTTGATGAATGGGAGCATGTTACGTTTTCTTATTACAGAGAGCGTATTATGAAGACTTCCCGGAATTTCAGATGGCAGGGGCGCGTCCACGAAACGGTTGTTCCTGCGGGGAATATTTTATATTCGGATGTGGTGATTGAGCATCGAAAAATAAAGGCTGGAGAGTCTTTTCGCAATCTGCATATATATGAGCAGATGATTGATGCCGGTGAAAAAATGGAACCGAGACATTTCTTTTATTATGGGCGGGAGCTTTTTTATCATAAGCAATATGAGTATGCAATTTTAATTTTAAAAAAATTTCTGGAAGAACCAGATGGCTGGATAGAGGATAAACTGAACAGCTGTCTGGTTCTTTCCTGCTGTTATCAGGCAATGGGAGAGAATGCAGCTGCTTTTGATATACTTTTTTACAGCTTTACGATGGATGTTCCGAGAGCGGAGATCTGTTGTGAGATAGGAAGATTGTTTATGGAAAAAAGGGAGTATGTGACGGCAGCATACTGGTATCAGCAGGCTCTTCTTGCGCCACGGAAAAAGAAAAACGGCGGTTTTTATATTGCAGACAGTCATGATTTTATACCTGCGATACAGATGTGTGTATGTCTGGATAAAGCGGGAAGGCACAGGGAGGCGTTTGAATTTCATAAAAAGGCAAGAGTATTGAAGCCTCTGCATCAGGCAGTTATTGGAAATGAGAAGTATTTCTGGGATGTTTGGGGTATGGAGTGAGAGGGAAAATTCACCTGTATTGTTAGTATTTCATATATTGATAGTGAATATCTAAGCTGTTATGGGAGAATGTGTATGTTTTTTGATCGTCATAATCAGAAAAATTCTTCTGAAAAGGAAGCTTCTGGTGATATCACCTGTACATCCTGTTTTGGAAACAATAATCGCTGCGGCTGCGATTGCAGTTGTTCGGGACAGGGAGCCACAGGGCCTCGTGGTGCAACCGGTCCTATGGGACCTATTGGTCCAAGAGGGTGTCCCGGTGTGACTGGTCCTATGGGACCAAGAGGATGCCAGGGAGCAGTAGGCCCTGCAGGTCCTATGGGCCCGCAGGGAGAGCCTGGTATGCCAGGCGTTATGGGGCCTGCCGGAGAAGCCGGCCCAGCCGGAGCGACAGGCTCAACCGGCCCAACCGGCCCCACCGGAGCGACAGGCTCAACCGGCCCAACCGGCCCCGCCGGAGCGACAGGCTCAACCGGCCCAACCGGCCCAGCCGGAGCGACAGGCTCAACCGGTCCAGCCGGAGCAACAGGCCCAACCGGTCCAGCCGGAGCAACTGGCCCCGCCGGTCCCGCTGGAGAAGCAGGTCCAACCGGTCCAGCCGGAGCAACAGGCCCAACCGGTCCAGCCGGAGCGACAGGCCCAACCGGTCCTGTCGGAGCAGACGGCCCGATTGGTCCTACTGGCCCAGCGCCAACTCCGGCAGCGGCAGTAGCAGATGCTACTGGTACAGAGGATGCTGTGACACAGCTAAATACACTTCTGGCAAATCTTCGCGCTGCCGGAATTCTGCAATCTTAGCACATGTTTGAAAAAGGCTTTCTGCAAGATGTGCGTCATAATTTGTGGGAGATTTCGCCCAGATGAGGGCGCAGTAGCGGCTACAGCAACCGAATTCGGGTGAAATATACCGCAATGAGGGCAAGGACTGGAAATGGAGCAATCCATTTCCAGTCCTTTCTCATATAAAAGTGTGATTGCTAAGCATTAAAATTAAATAATTTTGTGTTTTCGGTTGTAATTTCATGAATTTCGCATATAATAAAAGTGTGATTATTAAGCACAAAACTCTAATAAAAATGTGATTATCAAGCATAAAACTCCAATAAAAATGTGACGGGTGATTCTATGGAACGATTTATCTTAAAAAAGTTGCTGGCTTGGAAGAATTCTCCCTACCGCAAGCCTTTAATATTGAAGGGCGTACGTCAGGTAGGAAAGACTTGGATTCTGAAAGAGTTCGGCAGACGTTATTATGAAAATACAGCTTACTTTAACTTCGACGAAAATGAAGAATATAAGCAATTTTTTGAAACAACCAAGGATGTGGACCGGATTCTACAAAACCTTATGCTGGCAAGCGGTCAAAAAATTGTGCCTGAAAAAACCCTTATCATCTTTGATGAGGTGCAGGACTGCCCTAAGGTCATTAACTCTATGAAGTATTTTTGCGAGAACGCACCGCAGTATCACGTTGCCTGCGCCGGTTCTCTGTTAGGTATTGCTCTGGCGAAACCCTCTTCTTTTCCGGTCGGTAAGGTCAACTTTATGCAGATTGACCCGATGACCTTTAATGAATTCCTGCTTGCCAACGGTGATGAAAACCTGGCACAGTATCTGGAACAGGTGGACACCCTTGAACCCATCCCTGACGCCTTCTTTAATCCGCTGTATGAGAAGCTGAAAATGTACTATGTCACCGGTGGTATGCCGGAGTCGGTATTGATGTGGACGGAGGCACGGGATGTTTCTGCTATGCAGGAAGCATTATCCGGAATCCTCGGAGCCTATGAGCGTGATTTTGCCAAACATCCTAATCTCAGCGAGTTCCCGAAAATCTCAATGATCTGGAAATCCATTCCGTCTCAACTGGCAAGAGAGAACAAGAAGTTCATCTATAAAGTGGTCAAGGAAGGTGCACGAGCCCGTGAGTACGAGAATGCCTTACAATGGCTGGTGGATGCCCGTTTAGTGCATAAAATTTATCGCAGCTCAGCTCCTGGCCTGCCGATTGCAGCTTACGATGACTTGTCGGCTTTCAAAATTTATCTGGTGGATGTGGGACTGCTTCGCCGTCTGGCACAGTTGGCCCCCACTGCTTTTGGCGAAGGCAACCGCCTTTTTACTGAATTCAAAGGCGCATTAACCGAAAACTTTGTGTTGCAGACTTTAATTACTCAGTTTGAAGTCATGCCTCGTTATTGGAGCCAGAACAACCCACCTTACGAAGTGGATTTCCTCATTCAGCGGGAGAACGACATCTTTCCCGTGGAGGTCAAATCCGAAGCAAACACAACCAGCAAGAGTATGAAGAAGTTCAAGGAACTGTTCCCTGATAAGGTCAAGCTACGCATCCGTTTCTCACTGGATAATCTGAAACTGGACAATGATGTGTTGAATATTCCGTTATTCATGGCAGATCAGGCGGATAGACTGATCGGATTGGCATTGGGGAGTGAACCATAACCCTTGAGACGCTGGCAATATTGCTGCCCACAAAATTATTGAGACTCTAAAGCTTTCATGGTATCATTATAAAAACAGGAAATAGTAATACTATGAAATCTATTTTTATATAGGAGCATGTGCGAAGGGGGAAAAGTTATGAATCTGGTTAATCGTACTTTTCAGTTACAATGTGTTTTTAGGGAAAATAAATACATGAAAAAACTTTTATACACAATTGTTTTATTAATAGCCGTTCTCATAATTCCCGCCTAGCCGGCACACGCCCAGAGCCATTGGTATACCAAGGATCCCATTATCCGGCAACGTAGTAACAATTCCAAAAGGACGGGTAACTTCCAAAGTAGTGAAATATTTTAAGAAATACAAGATCAAAGTATATACCCATACTGTGAATTACCGGGGACAATGGGAGAAATACAGGGCTATGGGAGTGAGCGGTATTTATTCGGATGCATTGTGAAAGTGAGTTTGGATTCGATTTTAAGGATGATTTTGAAAAAAGAGAAAGGGGCATTCAAATATGAAAAACTATCGTGCAGAATTAACAGGCGTTTTTGGTGATCCAGTGGATGATAATCCTACTGGTGTAGTTGAGGAGGCTGCGTTTGCAGCGAAAAATTTGAATTATCGTTATCTGACCATTAAAGTGCTTCCAGAGGATCTTGGAAAGGCAATGGACAGTGTGAAAATCTTTGGCATGAAGGGAATCAATCTTACCATGCCTCACAAGATCAAGGTTCTCCCTTATCTGGATGAACTGAGTCCGGCAGCAGAGATTATCGGAGCAGTGAATACGGTTATCCAGAAAGAGGGAAAACTATTCGGTGAGAATACGGATGGAAAAGGGTTTGTAACCGCGTTGAAGAATTCTGGTGAGACTCTGGATAAGAAAAATGTGACTATTCTTGGCGCTGGCGGAGCAGCCAGGGCGATAGCTGTTGAATGTGCATTAAATGGGGCTGCCCATATCAATATTATCAATCGAAGCATTGAAAAAGGTGAGGAACTGGCATCTCTTATTCAGATGAAAACAGATAGCAGTGCAAAGTATCTTAACTGGAAAAACAATATGGCAATTCCATCTGATACAGATATTTTAATCAATGCCACTTCAATCGGGTTTTCTCCAAATGTGACAGACAAGCCAGACATTGATTATACTACCATCACACCGGAAATGTGTGTATGCGATGTCATATTTAATCCTGCGGAAACAATTTTCCTAAAGTCTGCAGCAGAAAATGGTGCAAAAACTATCACCGGTCTTGGAATGCTGGTACAGCAGGCCGCACTGAATTTCACCCTCTGGACAGGTGTGGAAGCGCCGGTAGATGTGATGGAGGATGCGCTGAAGAAGGAGTTTGAGTAAGGAAGATAGGCTTTTTCTGAAAAGAAAGATGTCAGATTGAATCTTTTTAAACAAAAAGGATGTGAGACCTTTGAAAATAAATTATGAAACTGTCCACTTCAATTATGCAGACAGAATAGGCAATCTGACCGCGGAAGCAGTCGGCGTAGTAAAGGGAGAGAAACATTTTCCAGTTTACAGTGGAAATCAGATTTTTAAGCCGTTGAGTAAATCCAAGCCATTTTCTACGCCTTTGTTCGCTTATGCGGAAGTGTTCTGGTCGAATGTGATAAATGAATATTTTGTATCGGCGCCTTTATATCAGCTGGCTTTTTGCCATGGTTATGAAGAAGAGACACAGAAATACTATGATTATGGGACTGTGGTTCCAAGGATTTATAATAAAGATGAGCAGCTTTTGAATCTTCTGGAATTCTTTCGGAAGTATCCGGATAAAAAGGTAGATATAGATCAGTATGAGAATTACTGTATGATGTTTTATGACTATACGGATATTCTGGAGGCTTCCTATTTCCAGAATCATAAAGATATGGCAGAGCAGCTTGCCATGCAGATCCTGGTTTCTGTGCTGAAAGGCGATCAGAATTATCACTATGAGAATATTGCGTTCGTTTGTAATAAAAAAGGAGAAATTCTGAGGCTGGCTCCGATGATCGACCATGAATTTTCCACTTACTTTATGTTTCCGGACAATTCTGCGCAGCATATGTACTGGTATAGTGAGTTGATCCGTTCCATGGAAGGACATGAAGTTCAGGATTATGAATATGACTGTCTGAAGAATCCAAAAGAACGGCAGATGATGGAAAAAAGTGCAGTATGTCTGCATAAGAATCTTGTGTATATAAAAGAGCATTACCCGGAAGTTACCGGGAAGTTTTTAGAGAAACTGAATTGCCTGAAGCATGATCTGGAAGAGAATCCATCTCCATTTTATCTGCAGGAAAATATTGAATATCCGGGAACTGCCAATTCTTATGCTTATATGTCCGGGAAAGCCAGATACAAGGATCATGATGAGGAAAAGGCAAAGCTTCTGGAAGAGAAATATAGTTCCAGGGAAAAGAAAATAGATTTCCATGTATTGAGTGTTCAGAGTGTGCAGGAAATCAAAGGAATTATAAGGCTGTTGAAAGTAATGCTGGAGAAAGAGAACGGCAATTGGGATAAAGTAAAGGAACAAAATGATGAGTACAAAGCCGAAACTGGATTTACAGATAGAAAAATAAAAGCATATGACAAGTTGGAATTGACAGATGAGCAGCAGATAGTTCTTGATGCTCTTAGACAGAACTGTGTGGAAGAGACTCTTTGGTCAGCAATTGCAGCCTTCCAAAACTACCCATTTCGCACAGCCTCTGGTCTCCCATACCAGTACAAGCTGAAAATCGGCAAAGACGGAACCTACAACAAAGAGCTTCTCATCGACCGCCGGGAAAACAGCAAAACCTTATCCTGGAGCAGCATAAAAATGGCATTCCAAAATTGCCGGCAGATATCCGGCATCGTGAAACGCCCCAAGGCATTAGGGGATATTAGAGGGATTTCTTATATTTACCCATTGTTCTGGAAATTTGGACTGATCGAAGTGCCTGAAGAGACTGCGAAGAAGATGAGCGGGGAATGTGATACCGCAGAAGAACGGTGATTTTTCAAACTCGCTCTAAAAATAATTGAAGTAAAAATGAAAAAATACTTGAAGTTTGGAGAAAGTAGGAAAGAAAAAGCTCTGACAAATGATAATTCTTTTAATAATCATTTGTCAGAGCTTTATATTACGCAGCAACAAAATCTATGCCTGCTTATCCCTACAGCTTCTTCCCCTGCTCGAATTTCGGCTCACAGGTCAGCTCCACGCCCAGTTTACGGAAGGAAAGTACATCCACAGAAGACAGCATAACAGAAGTATGTGCCTGGCAGCCTTTCAGCTTTGGAAACTGCTCCAGGGCAAGACGTGCTTCTGGATTCGTAGCAGCACTGATGGAAAGGGCAATCATGGTCTCATCCATATGAAGACGCGGATTCTTACTTCCAAGATAATCTGTTTTCAGCTCCTGAATAGGGTGAATAGCATCCGGGGAGATCACATGCTTCTGGTAATCAATTCCTGCAAGCTCTTTCAACACATTCAGAAGAAGGGCAGAGGATGCACCAAGCAGATCAGAGGTCTTACCTGTGATAATCCTTCCGTCCTCCAGCTCCATGGCAGCAGCCGGAGCACCAGTTTCTTTCTCTCTTTCCAGGGCAGCAGGAACAACCTTGCGGTCCTCCAGTGTGGCATGTGCCTGCTTCAGAAGAAGCTCGATCTTGTAAACCTCCTCCTCTGTGCCGGTACCGGACATAAGCGCATCCATACTCTTGTAATATCTGCGGATGATCTCCTGACGGGAAGCCTCCTGGCAAACCTCATCATCTACAATACAGTTTCCAGCCATATTAACTCCCATATCTGTAGGAGATTTGTATGGGCACTCGCCCATGATTTTCTCAAACATAGCCTGTACAACAGGGAAAATCTCTACGTCACGGTTATAGTTGACAGTAGTCTGACCATAAGCTTCCAGATGGAATGGGTCGATCATGTTGACATCATTCAGATCAGCGGTAGCTGCCTCATAAGCCAGGTTTACCGGGTGCTTCAGCGGGATATTCCAGATTGGGAAAGTCTCGAACTTGGCATAGCCTGCGCTGATTCCTCTCTTGTATTCATGATAAAGCTGGGAAAGACAGGTAGCCATTTTTCCGCTTCCAGGTCCAGGCGCTGTGATAACAACCAGCGGGCGGGTGGTTTCGATATAGTCATTCTTGCCGTATCCCTCGTCACTTACGATCAGGGAAGTATTGCTTGGATAACCTGGGATATTATAAAGGACATAAACCTTGATTCCAAGCTTCTCCAGACGCTTCTTGAACGCATCAGCACTGTTCTGTCCGGAGTAACGTGTGATGCAGACGCTTCCTACATAAAGTCCTCTGCTTGTAAATTCGTTCATCAGACGGAGCACGTCCTCATCATATGTGATGCCAAGGTCACCGCGGACCTTATTCTTTTCAATATCAGGTGCACCGATTACGATTACGATCTCTGCCTGGTCGGAAAGCTGCATCAGCATGCGCAGCTTGCTGTCCGGCTCAAATCCTGGAAGAACACGGGAAGCGTGGTAGTCATCAAATAACTTGCCTCCAAATTCCAGATAAAGTTTGTTGTCAAATTTGCTGATTCGTTCACGAATGTGCTCGGACTGCATTTTCAGATATTTGTCATTATCGAACCCAATTTTTTTCATTCTGTCTTTCCTCCCTCTTTCTCTGGGCTGTTCTTTACTATGTTCACAAAACACCTTGCGGAATATTTGCGGCACATAGTAATCTTTTAGTTCCTCATCCATTATGTTGTTTCTTACTGTAAAGTTACAGGTAAAAAGGATACAGCAGATGCGTTCTGCACCTGCCTTAAAAAATATGTTCCTGGACTGTATTAGAAAAATCATTCCTGCAAATTGTACGCACATCCTGCAGAAAGCCTTTTTCAAACACGCTCTAGTATACTACAGTTTGCGCCGTAAAAAAAGTATCTATTTTTTTTCTGATGTGAATTTTTTTGACCTTTTTTTCTCAAAAATTCAGAGGGTTTTCACAATATCCAGGTTGATTTATCTGCGTTTTATCTTTATAATAGAAAAGATAGTAAGGAGGAATGAAATGGATAATAATCTGGATAACAATCAAGGCGGACGCCGCCCTGATAAAGGGGATCCAAGAAGAGATCAGGATCCCAACCGCAATAAGAAAAATCATCAGTCCATTCTGGCTTTTCTGATATGTCTTTTGGTTACTCTGGTGTGTTTCAGCCTGTTTACCAATATGCTGCAGGATAATTCCAGTGAGATTACGTATGATAAGTTTATTGACATGGTGAATAACGATGAAGTGAAATCCGTTACACTTCAGTCCGATAATCTGACTATCGTGCCGAAGAAGCAGGTGAATCCTTATCAGGAGATCAGTTATTACACCAATCTGACAGAAGATGAGACTGCCCTTACCAAACGTCTGGAAGGAACCGGTATTATTTTTAAATCTGAGCCGCCGGATGCTTTCGGAGAATTTATGGCAATGATGCTTAGCGTACTTTTACCGTCTGTGCTTCTGTTTGTGCTTCTTATGTTCTTTATGCGCCGCATGAACAAAGGCGGCGGTGGTATGATGGGCGTTGGGAAAAGCCGCGCCAAGGCGTATGTACAGAAAGAGACCGGAATCACATTTAAGGATGTTGCCGGACAGGATGAGGCCAAGGAATCCTTGCAGGAGGTTGTGGAATTTCTTCACAATCCAGGCAAATACGTGGAAATTGGTGCTAAACTGCCGAAGGGCGCCCTGCTTGTAGGGCCTCCGGGTACAGGTAAAACCCTTCTTGCCAAGGCTGTTGCAGGGGAGGCACATGTACCGTTCTTTTCCCTTTCCGGATCAGAATTTGTGGAGATGTTCGTTGGCGTAGGTGCTTCCCGTGTCCGTGATCTTTTTGAGGAAGCCAAGAAGAATGCGCCGTGTATCGTATTTATTGATGAGATTGATGCCATTGGAAAGAGCCGTGATTCCCATTACGGCGGAGGTAATGACGAGCGTGAGCAGACTTTGAACCAGTTGCTTGCTGAGATGGATGGTTTTGATACTTCCAAGGGACTTCTGATCCTGGCAGCTACCAACCGCCCGGAGGTACTGGATCCGGCACTTCTTCGTCCGGGACGTTTTGACCGCCGTGTTATCGTTGACCGTCCGGACCTGAAAGGACGTATTGATATCCTGAAGGTTCATGCGAAGAATGTAAGGCTTGACGATACCGTTGATTTCGAGGCAATTGCCCTTGCCACATCCGGTGCCGTTGGTTCTGATCTTGCAAATATGGTCAATGAGGCCGCCATCCTGGCTGTTAAGAATGGCCGTCACGCAGTTTCCCAGAAGGATCTTCTGGAGTCTGTTGAGGTGGTTCTTGTTGGAAAAGAGAAGAAAGACCGTATTTTAAGTGTCCAGGAGCGCCGTATCGTATCCTATCATGAGGTAGGACACGCACTGGTAAGTGCCCTTCAGAAGGATTCCGAGCCGGTACAGAAGATCACCATTGTACCTCGTACTATGGGCGCACTTGGTTATGTTATGCAGGTTCCGGAAGAAGAGAAATATCTGAATACCCAGAAAGAACTGGAAGCTATGCTGGTCGGATATCTTGGCGGACGTGCTGCTGAAGAGATCGTTTTTGACAGCGTGACAACGGGTGCTTCCAATGATATTGAGCAGGCCACCAAGGTTGCCCGTGCTATGATCACCCAGTATGGTATGTCCAAGAAGTTTGGTCTGATGGGTCTTGCAACTCAGGAGAATCAGTATCTGAATGGTCGTGCAGTGCTTAATTGCGGTGACAATACAGCTACGGAAGTTGACCATGAGGTTATGGAGCTGCTTCGTGTTTCTTATGAGGAGGCGAAGCGCCTGATCAGCAACCACAGAAAGGCTTTGGACAAGATTGCTGCTTATCTGATCCGCAAGGAGACCATTACCGGTAAGGAATTTATGATCATTTTCCGCGCAGTGGAGAAGGGACTGGAAGTTTCAGATGTGTTGGATGCAGAAGGACTGAAGGCGCTGGATGAGGCTGTGAAAGCAGAGGATAAGACGGATGAGGCAAATGCGGACACAGAGACAGCGGAATCTGCTATTGCCGTTCCTGCAATTGAACAATACAGATAATATAGGATAAAACATCAGAACCGGGAGACATGTTTTCCCGGTTCTTTTCAACAAAGGAGAGTTTTTATGTTCCTGATTGAAGAAGAATTAAAAAAGCTGCCCGGTAAGCCTGGTGTCTACATTATGCATGGGGAAAAAGATGAGATCATTTATGTGGGAAAGGCGGTCAGTCTGAAGAACCGTGTCCGCCAGTATTTTCAGAGCAGCCGCAATAAAGGCGCAAAGATTGAGCAGATGGTCACTCACATTACCAGATTTGAGTATATTGTCACCGATTCTGAATTGGAGGCGCTGGTACTGGAGTGCAACCTGATCAAGGAGCACCGCCCGAAATATAACACCATGTTGAAGGATGATAAGACTTATCCATTCATTAAAGTGACGGTAAACGAGCCCTATCCCAGAGTTCTTTTTTCCCGCACCATGAAAAAGGACAAGGCGAAATATTTCGGACCCTATACCAGCTCCACAGCTGTGAAAGACGTGATCGAGCTGGTCCGCAAGATTTATATGGTACGATCCTGCAACCGAAGCTTGCCCCGTGACTGCGGCAAAGACCGTCCATGTCTGTATTATCATATGAAGCAGTGCACGGCCCCCTGCCAGGGAAATGTAAGTGAGGAAGCGTATAAGCAGAACATTGGACAGGTACTTCATTTTCTCAATGGAAATTTCCAGGAGACCATTGATCAGCTGACTGAAAAAATGATGGCAGCTTCAGAGGAGATGCGTTTTGAGGATGCTGCAGGATATCGTGATTTAATTAACAGTATCAGGCGGATCGGAGAGCGACAGAAGATTACTACCTATGGGGAAGAGGACAGGGATATTATTGCAGTTGCCATGGATGAAAGTGAAGATCTCCGGGAACAGGATGCAGTTGTGCAGGTGTTTTTTATGCGTGGAGGCAGGCTGATCGGCAGAGATCACTTTTTTCTCCGTGTGGCAAGAGGCGATACCAAAGCACAGGTTTTGTCAAGCTTTCTGAAGCAGTTTTATGCAGGAACGCCTTTTATTCCGGCGGAAATCATGATGCAGACAGAGATAGAGGATGGGGAAATTATTGAAGACTGGCTGACTGCAAGGCGTAAACAGCGCGTTCACATTCGTGTACCGAAAAAGGGAACAAAGGAGAAGCTGGTGGAGCTTGCCAAGGAAAACGCCTGGATGGTTCTTTCCAAAGACAGAGAACGGATCAAGCGCGAAGAAGGACGTACGATCGGCGCTGTGAAGGAGATTGAGGACTGGCTGGGGCTTAAGGATATTGTGCGTATGGAGGCCTACGATATATCCAATATCAGTGGGTTTGAGTCCGTTGGTTCCATGGTGGTTTACGAAAAGGGCAAGCCGAAGCGCAGCGATTACCGAAAATTCAAGATCAAATGGGTGCAGGGACCTAATGATTACGCCAGCATGGAAGAGGTGCTTACAAGGCGTTTTACCCATGAATCCAAGGGCGAATACGACAGCTTTTCCATTCTTCCGGATCTGATCCTTATGGATGGCGGACGTGGCCAGGTAAACATTGCACGGAAGGTTCTTGGAGAGCTTGGAATTGATATTCCGGTATGTGGTATGGTAAAGGATGACAATCACCGAACCAGAGGGGTGTATTTCAATAATGTTGAAATTCCCATTGATACTTCTGGTGAGGGGTTCCATCTGGTAACCAGGATCCAGGATGAGGCTCACCGTTTTGCCATTGAGTATCACCGCTCCCTTAGAAGCAAAGAACAGGTACATTCCGTTCTGGATGATATTCCGGGAATTGGCGAGACCAGGCGAAAGGCTCTTATGAGAAGATTCCGGTCTGTTGAGAATATCAGGGATGCTTCTGTGGAAGAATTAAGTCAGACAGAGTCTATGAATGCACAGAGCGCGGAGGCTGTCTATCAGTTTTTTCATAGAGCGCCAAATCATACGAATGCATGATTTCTGTGCATCGCGAAGCGTGTTACTGTGAATAGAGCGAACAGTAACAGTTTTAACAAGATTCGACATTGAAGTTACAGAAAAAATTGTGTATAATACAGATAAGTGTGGATTTTTGGCAATGTATATAATTTCTATGTGCAGTGCAAAGAAACCTGCACAGACTGCATAACAGTTTTCACCTATTATGAGGAATCTTGTAACTGCAGGGAACTGCTTATGCGGGAAGGACTTCATTAGAGAAAAAGGAGATAAAAGCATGAAGGGTGTACAGCTTACCAAGCTGGCGCAGGAACTGAATCTGACCAACCTGACGCCTGATATTGACCTTACAGAGATTTATGTGAAGACAGCAGAAATAAATCGTCCGGCTTTGCAGCTTACAGGATATCTGGAGCATTTTGCAAACGAGCGTGTTCAGATCATCGGATATGTAGAGTATACTTATCTGATGCAGTTAAGCGATGAGGAGCGCACATTCAAGTACGAGCGTTTTATCTCCAGCAAGATCCCATGTGTCATCTTCAGCACTATGACAAGACCGTCACAGGATATGATCGATCTTGCATACAAATATAATGTACCTACATTTGTGACAGAGAGAACTACGTCCAGTCTGATGGCAGAGATCATCCGTTGGCTTGGCGTCCAGCTGGCTCCCTGTATTTCCATTCACGGTGTGCTTGTGGATGTTTATGGCGAGGGTGTCCTGATCACAGGCGAGAGCGGTATTGGTAAGAGCGAGGCAGCCCTTGAGCTGATCAAGCGTGGTCACCGTCTTGTCAGTGATGACGTTGTTGAGCTTCGCAAGGTAAGTGATGTTACTTTAGTTGGTTCCGCACCGGATATCACACGTCACTTTATTGAGCTTCGTGGTATTGGTATTATTGATGTGAAGACCCTGTTTGGTGTTGAGAGTGTTAAGGATACCCAGTCTGTCAATCTTGTTATCAAGCTGGAAGAGTGGGACCGTGACAAGGAGTACGACCGTCTGGGACTTCATGAGGAGTATACGGAGTATCTTGGAAACAAGATCGTATGCCATTCCCTTCCGATTCGTCCAGGACGTAATCTGGCTGTTATCGTTGAGTCTGCAGCCGTTAACCACAGACAGAAGAAGATGGGCTACAATGCAGCTGAGGAGCTGTACAAGCGTGTTCAGGCGAATATTGCCAAAAAAAGAGAAGAATAAAAATCAGAGTGTGCAGATTGCTGAAATAATTTTTTAAACAGGCTTTAAGGCACAGTAATGCATAGAACAGTAATGCATAGAATAGTAATTCATAGATCAGAAAGGATGGAAAATTACAATGGGTATGTATTGTTTTGGTATTGACGTAGGAGGAACTTCTGTAAAATGCGGTCTGTTTCTTACGAATGGAACTCTGGTTGAGCAGTGGGAGATTCCAACAAGACTGGAGAATAACGGTTCTTCAATCCTGCCGGATGTTGCAGATGCAATCAAGACGAAGCTGGATGAGAGAGGAATCACAAAGGATAATGTAGACGGTGTTGGAATCGGCATTCCAGGACCTGTTAATGAGAATGGTGAAGTTCCTATGGCAGTTAATCTGCACTGGGGCTTTAAGGCCGTAGCAAGCGAATTAAGCGCACTTACAGGTCTTCCGGCAAAGGCAGCCAATGATGCCAATATCGCAGCTCTTGGTGAGGCATGGAAGGGTGCTGCAGAAGGTGCCAAGAACGTGATCCTGGTTACACTTGGAACCGGTGTTGGCGGCGGTATCATCATCGACAGCAAGATCATCGCAGGTTATCACGGTGCCGGTGGAGAGATTGGACATGCATGTGTCAATCACAATGAAGTTCGCCCATGTAACTGCGGTAATCACGGATGTCTGGAGCAGTATGCATCTGCAACCGGAATTGTACGTGTGGCAAATGACATTCTGGAGGAGAGCAAGGAGGACAGCAAGATGCGTCATGTAGAGAAGCTTTCTGCCAAGAATGTTCTTGATTTCTACAAGGAGGGCGACGCTCTGGCTGTTAAGACTATGGAGAAGGTTGGCGATATTCTGGGAAGCACACTTGCCGTGTTTGCATGTGTAACAGACCCGGAGGCAATTGTAATTGGCGGCGGTGTATCCAAAGCAGGCAAACCTCTTACAGACTGTATCCAGAAGTATTATCAGAAATATGCATTCCCATCCTGTAAGAGTACTCCGATCATTCTTGCAAGCCTTGGAAATGATGCCGGTATCTATGGCGCAGCCCGTATGGTGATCAAAGACTGATTTCAGATTATCCAGAGAATTTCATAATACATAAAATCAGGAAACGCCTTGTGCAGAAGATTGCTGAATCCAGCAGACTCTGTGCAAGGCGTTTCTTTGTATATATAGTTCATCGCTCCCGGCACTGAACAGCTATTATTTTGGCAGAAAAAAACTGCAGCTTTCTGGAAACGAAAACTGCAGTTTTAATTGTTTATAACTGACTGTCAGCTGAAAGCTTTTTAGTAATAATAAATATCATCATTACCAGAATCTCCGCCGCTTTCATCTGGATACTGGATATCACCGTCACCGGTACCGTCACCACCAGTGCCGTCACCGCCAGTACCATCGCCGCCAGTGCCGTCACCGCCACTGCCATCTGCATTGTCTGTGCCGTCCGGATTTTCTGGATCTGGAGTCGGAGTGGCATTTGCATCGTAGATTTCCATATCTTCATCCTGACTTTCGTCATATTCGTAAAAATGCTGGTCACAGTACTCTGTAGGCATGGTTCCTACATCAAAGTACTCCTCTGTAACCGGGCAGCCAACTCTCGGAAGAAGTCCTGTATCAGCACAGATACTGATCTGTTCAATACCATCCGGAACTTCGAAATCTTTGTATTCCATTCCCTGATGGATCCGGTTCATGACCTTACGCCATAATGTCTTGTGGAAATTACGTGCATCACCTTCCGGTATCTTCTGGTTGCCATCGTAACCGGACCATACTGCACATGTGTAATATGGTGTATATCCTACGAACCAGAGATCATTGTATGCGTCTGTAGTACCTGTCTTACCTGCAACTGCCATATTATCAAGCTGGCAGGCTGTACCGGTACCATTCTGAACTACATCCTCAAGGGCGCTTGTAAGAAGATAAGCTGTTGTTTCCTTAATGACGGAGCGTCCTACAGAGTTGTTCTCAATCAGTACGTTTCCGTTGTGATCAAGAATCTTGGTGTAGTAAACCGGTTTGATATAATTACCGCCGTTCGCAATGGCTGCGTATGCGGCACAAAGCTCTACGTTCTTAACACCGTAGGTCAGACCGCCAAGTGCTGTAGGCAGGTTGGCATCTGTATAAACATTGCCATTGGCATCGGTATCCGCTTCTGTACCATGTGCCAGTGTGGTAAATCCAAAGTTGTCCAGGTATTTCAGACCAAGCTCAGGGGTTACATCCTCAAAACACTGAACGGCAACAGTATTGACAGAATTACGGATCGCTGTACGGATCGTAGTGGTACCATTAAAGCTGCCGCTTGCATTATTGACTGGTGCACCGTTGTCATAGGTGATTGGCTGGTCTTCGTAAGTGGTAGCCAGTGTCATGCCTTTCTCATTAAGGGCCGCAGCATAGGTGGATACGATCTTAAATGTAGAACCTGGCTGACGGGTACTGTCTGTAGCGCGGTTCAGGGTAAGGCTGGCAGTCTTGGTTCCACGTCCGCCAATGATCGCCTTCACATATCCGGTATGCTGGTCAATGATCGTCATTGCTGACTGAGGCTGGGGGGCAAAGCTTACACGCTCTGCAACAACCGTGCTTCCGTCTGCAAGAATATTCGCTTTATAACGGTCTACATAAGTCTGTCCCTCGTCCTGGGAATCAAACAAAAGATCAAAAGACGGATCCTCATTCTGGAAGTAAAGCTTCATCATTTCCTTGCTGTAGTTTACTTCCTGGCCATCCGGCTGTTTCACGGTAAGGGCATAATCAAGTGCGTACTGTACGTAATCCGGATAGTTGGATGGATCGGAATATTCCTCATCCACAATGTTCTGAATGCCCGGATCCTGAGTAGTCATGATCTTCAGACCACCACTATACAGAAGGTTCTGTGCCTGTGTCTTGGTGTATCCCTTGATATTCATTAGATCATTGATAACCTGCTTGGTAAGCTCGTCCTCAAAGTAAGAGTATGTTTTGCTTGAAGACTGTGTATTAGAAACCTGTGCTTCCTGAATGCGGGTGTAAACATCATCATTAATAGCATCGTCATACTGCTCCTGAGTGATGTAACCCTGATCCAGCATATGGTCAAGAACCTCTTTACGTCTCTTTGCATTTTCCTTGGGATTCTCGATAGGGTTGTATTTGGTAGGAGCCTGGGTGATACCTGCCAGAGTTGCGCACTCGGAAAGATTCAGATCCCACACATCTTTATTAAAGTACTGACGGGCAGCAGCCTGTACACCGTATGCACCTGCACCAAGGTTGATGGTATTCAGGTAATTCTCAAGGATCACGTTCTTGTCGCCAATCTTTTTCTCAATCTCAACGGCAAGGAACTGCTCCTGAAGCTTACGTGTAAATCGCTCCACCTGTGTAGATTCGTTGGTCCAGTTGGTGAAAACGTTGTTCTTCAGAAGCTGCTGGGTAATGGTACTTGCACCCTCGGAAAAGCTTCCGGTAGTAAGTGCTTTCACACCAGCACGAAGAATACCTCTTACATCAATTCCATTATGCTCATAAAAACGCTCATCCTCAATAGCCACTACTGCATGCTGCAGATCCTCCGGAATCTGGTCAATGGAAACCGGAAGTCGGTTGGCATTAGGTGCTGCCAGTTTACGGATCTGATTACCATTGCAGTCATAGAGGAAAGTGGCATAACCAAGAGGCATGATATCCACTTCATTTACGTCCGGCGTATTTGCAAGTATTCCACGAATGGAACCGATTCCAAGACTGGACACTGCAACGCACAGGGCGATCAGGCCGATGAAAAGGACTCTGATAAACGAAACATGTGCCCTTTTTCCCATCATGGACGAGCGGGAAATAAGAGAATTCCGTTTCTTAGAGGCCGATTTTTTTCCGTAGTTCATGATAAACCTCCTTTATAATCCGTTCTATTATATCAAATCCAGGTTCGTAAATAAACCCTAAAATCGAATATTTCTGTGAACTTTGTTCACAAAAAAACCTCGCGGAACGGTACCAGTGAATAGTAAGGTGAACAGCATCCTTTTACAAGACTGGAAAGAAAAGCCAATTCATGTTACACTATAGCAAATGAGGAAGAACAAGCTGTTATCTTTATTTTATTATGAGTTTTTGGAGGTTTCCGTATGCTGGAAAATTATAAGACCATCTATGCAGGAGGCGAGGGGGAGATTACGGAGAAGAAATCCCGGTTTATTGCGACGGTGCGCCTGGTGGAAAAAGAGGAGGACGCTCTTGCTTTCATAGAGGAAATGAAGAAGAAATACTGGGATGCCAGACATAATTGCTATGCTTATTCTATTGGAGAACATCGGGAGTTTACAAGGTGCAGCGATGACGGGGAGCCGTCAGGAACTGCAGGAAGGCCTATGCTGGATGTGATACTGGGGGAAGATATTTATAATGTGGCGGTAGTTGTGACCAGATATTTTGGCGGCGTGCTCCTTGGTACCGGCGGACTTGTGCGTGCCTATTCCGGAGCAGTGCAGGCTGGTCTGGGGGAGAGTACGGTGATAGAGAAGCACCATGGGATTTTACTGGCACTGACTGCAGATTACACAGC
>NZ_JBCOME010000032.1:38716-47460 GCF_040924365.1 Ruminococcus sp. 1001136sp1_2201st1_G3_2201SCRN_220225
CGTATAAAGATGGAGAAAGAGAAGGAGCTTTATTTCGCAGATGTGGAAGGCGAAATAAAGGTGTTTGACCATTAAAAGGGAACAGAAACCCCTGCATCTGTGAAAATAAATATTCCACAGATGCAGGGGATAAAGTTCTTTTGAAAGCTTTTTAAACATGCTCTGGATCAGTCTGCCTGCAGAGCATGAATGATCAGCACTTCTCTGGCTCTGGATAATCTACGCCGAAGGTATCTACTGTCATGGATTTGATCTTCTGCTCATCAAGTGGTCTGTCGCTGTAGTCAGTGTCAGTCTCAGCAATCTGGTTTACCACATCCATGCCCTCGGTCACTTTACCAAAAGCAGCGTAAGCACCATCAAGGTGTGGAGCATTTTTGTGCATGATGAAGAACTGGCTTCCTGCTGAATCCGGATGCATGGCTCTTGCCATGGAAAGAACGCCCTCGGTATGTCTTAACTCGTTCTTCACACCGTTCTGAGCAAATTCACCCTTGATGCTGTATCCAGGACCGCCCATTCCGGTTCCGTCTGGGCAGCCGCCCTGGATCATGAAACCGTTGATAACACGGTGGAAAATAAGTCCGTCATAAAATCCCTTTTTAACAAGGCTGATAAAGTTATTTACAGTATTTGGTGCAATCTCCGGATATAACTCTGCTTTGATCACATCTCCGTTATCCATAGTAATGGTAACAACTGGATTTGCCATAGTTTGATCTCCTTTTTCAAAAAGTATTGTATTTCGTTATTCGTTCTATTATAATATGCAAAGAGCAATTCTGCAAGTAAAAAGGAGTTGTAAAGTTATGATAAAAGAAACATTCAGCCCAGAAGAGACCTTCGCTTTCGGCAAATGGATCGGGGAAAATGCTCTTCCCGGGCAGGTATACACACTGGTAGGAGATCTTGGTGTAGGTAAGACTGTTTTTACCCAGGGAGTGGCAGAAGGACTGGGAATCACAGAGCCTGTAAACAGTCCGACTTTTACCATTATTCAGGAATATGAAAGCGGCCGTATGCCATTTTATCACTTTGATGTGTACCGGATCGGGGACATTGAGGAGATGGAAGAGATCGGCTATGATGACTATTTCTACGGAAATGGAATTTGCCTCATCGAGTGGGCCAATCTGATCGAAGAAATCCTGCCAGAGCAGATCATTGAGATTACCATTGAGAAAAATCTGGAAAAAGGGTTTGATTATCGTAAGATCACAGTAACCGGATTACCAGAGCAGATTAAGTGGCAGAAAAATTAGAAAATCTCCAAAAGTGGGGAGAGTAAGGAGAAAAAATGAAGATTTTAGGTCTTGACAGCTCAGGAATCGTCGCTTCTGTTGCAATAGTGGAGGACGAGAACCTGATTGCAGAATATACAGTTAATTATAAAAAGACACATTCCCAGACACTTCTTCCTATGCTGGACGAGCTGGTGAAGATGACAGAGCTGGATCTGGATACTATTGATGCCATTGCAGTGGCAGCCGGACCAGGCTCTTTTACAGGACTTCGTATCGGTTCTGCTACAGCCAAGGGACTTGGTCTTGCGTTGAAAAAGCCTCTGGTGGAAATTCCCACTGTGGATGCACTGGCATATAATTTGTATGATTCCAGAGCATTGATCTGTCCGATTATGGATGCAAGAAGAAGTCAGGTTTATACAGGAATTTACCGCTTTCAGGAGCATAAGCTAGTAACGGTAGAAGCTCAGATGGCAGTTCCAATGGCTGAGATGATTGAGAAATTGAATGCGAGAGGGGAAGAGGTAGTATTCCTTGGCGATGGCGTGCCTGTCTTTGGAAAAATGATCCAGGAGAACCTGAAGGTTCCATATTCTTTTGCCCCTGCCCATGTGAATAAGCAAAGAGCAGCTGCAGTGGCAGCCCTTGGCGAGATTTATGTGAAAGAGGGCAAAATAGTGACTGCGATGGAGCATGTTCCGGAATACCTGAGAGTTTCCCAGGCAGAGCGTGAGCGCGCCCAGAAGCTGCAGGAAGAGAAAGCTTCTGAAAAAAACAGCTGAGAAGAAAAGGAGAAGTCAGAGTATGGTTCTTCGTGAAATGCTGGTAGATGATCTGAATCAGGTCATGAAGATTGAAAACGAATTATTTTCCCCGCCATGGACGAAAGAGGGATTTTTCACTTATCTGACCCGCAAGGATGCCATGTTCCTCGTAGTGGAAGAGAAAGGAGAAATCCTGGCTTACTGTGGCCTGATCATGGTTTTGGATGAAGGCGACATTACCAATGTTGCAGTGCGCCCGGACAGGCAGAAAGAGGGGATTGGTCATTTCCTTATGGACAGCCTGATCCGGCTTGCCGAACAGCAGGGAGTTACCACGATCCATCTTGAGGTTCGTACAGGCAACGGAACTGCCATCCGTCTTTATGAAAGAATGGGATTTACAAAAGACGGGATCCGCAAGAAATATTATACGGATCCCGTGGAAGATGCTCTGCTTATGACTAGGCATCCGCGTGGATAAGTGAGAACCTCTCATTCTCGCAAAATGTGACGCACATCTTGCAGAAAGCCTTTTTCAAACATGCTTCAGGCATGGTCTATCGCATGATTTTATGCCTGAGCCCATACGCTGTATTGTAGAAAATCAAAAGCACAAATGCCACAAGGCTGAGTGCAGCCCCAAGTGACTTACCGGGCGCATGGAATTCAATCTGGATTTCATGCGCCCCTTTTTGTAACGGAAAACCAAGAAACGCCTTGTTAACCTGTACCGGTGCAGCTTCTTTCCCATCCACACAAACAATGTATCCTTTGGAGAACGTATAGGAGGTTACGAAATATCCATCTTTCGGCATATCAATACTACCGTTTAGAATCTCTTTCCCGGAAATTTCTTTTTCCTGAAATGTTACCAGCCCCGGATGGAAAAGCAGGCTTAATGGAAGGGTGTAGGCTTTTATATTTGTGAGCTTATATTCTCCTCTGGAAAACATAATGTCCAGAGCATCCATATCCTCATTAGAAGAAATCATATAATAAAAGGTATCATTATTGTTGGGATAAGGAGCCTCAGAGCCGGAAAGCCGGTTTCGTATGCCATTTATGGTAATGGACATATCCTTTTCTCCATTGTATTTTACGTCAAAAGAGAGCAGCAGAATAGTGGATGCCGGCAGTGTTTCCGGCAGTTCCCGGCGGACGGTTTCACTTTTTTTTGAAGTCTTGTGATCAAGAAAATCGGCTGGCAGGGAATATTCCTTCATTTGAGAAGCGTATGGCAAAAAAGCGGCAGAAAGATCACTGGCATTCTCTGAATTGTCAGGAGAATCCGGCACTATTGTGCGATTAGTAATGGTATCCAGTGTCTGTGGATAAGAAAGCTTATCATATTCACTTTCTATCATCAGAGCCGTACTTCCATAAGCAATAGGCAGCACATTGCTGTTTTCTGCCAGTATATGCCCGTCTTTTTCCAGAAGGGTCTTATAGCCCGCGGGAACTTTATCTGCTTTTGTCTGAATATATCGGACGCCCATTAGATATTCCTGAAAAGGATTTACATCAGCTGTCATGGCAACACGGTTGCGGATGCTGATGGGCATTTGCAGGATATCGTACACCAATGTATTGTAAGTGCTGTTAGAAATAGAAGAATACAAGGTACTTTTATTCTGATCCCCGGTGATCACGTAGTTTGAATTGTTGGATGGGTGTTCGATCACATCGAACCGTGCCTGCGGATTTTCGCAGCACGCCTCCAGATCCTCTCTGGAAAAATAGTCTCTGGACTCGTCGGCAACGGTGGCGTAATGCTCTTCCTGCCCTTTTGTCAGATAAAGCATAGAAGGAATCGCAAGCAAAAGTACAAGTCCTCCAAGATTTATCCACCAGCAGCTGAATGGTATCGTGATCTCTTTTTCTTCCAGAAAAACGCCAAGGGAAGCACAGACAAGAAGCAGCACAAGATCAGCTGTGACCAGGTGCCGGACCTGCTGATTATGTAAAAGGAAAATAAGCTGTATGATAACCGGAATTGCACAAAGCAAAGCCAGTGGCAGACTGTGCCGTATTTTTTTCTGCCTGAGTCCTTCAAGAGCCTGTGCAGTAAGGTAAAGAATCAAAGGCAGAAATGGGATCAGGCATTTGGGCCTTACATATAAAGTGGCGTTTAAAATCCAGTAAAAAATGTCAAAAAACAGCAGTGTAAAAACAGCAATTGCAAGCTTTCGGGTTTTCTTTTCCCGTATGCACAGAAACAGTGCGTACAGGCAAAAAAGAGTGAGTCCGCAGCCGTAAGGGCTGTAAAGGATGCTGTCCAGTGTGGGGTTCACTCCCAGGATTTTTAACAGGGAAGTGGAATCACCGGTATCCTTTTTATTTCCAAGGATGGCAAGACCAGTGGGAAGCAGGAGAAAGAGATTCATGGATACGGCAAAAGACACGTCCACAATATAGTTCCACCATATTTTGCATTTCCGTTTTTTCTGCATCCTGGCAGGTACATTTTTCAGATGATCTGGCAGCAGATGGCCGATATAAAGGATGCATGCCAGGAAGCTGGATGGGAAAAAGTAAAAGCTATGTAAAATGCAGAAAAACAGGGAAAGAATCAGTCCGATATGGGGACGAATGTGGTACACGTCCTGTTCCTGGTGTCCAAAAATCCGGTCCAGGCAGAGGAAAGCCAGTAAAAGAAATGGCAGATAATTCACAAACATGATCTGCCTGTGCGCCTGGAAAAAACAGTTTGCACTAAGATAAAAAAAGCCGCATGCAAAGCTGGTAAAATCGGAAAATCCCTTCCTGTGCAGCCAGTAATAAAGAAGTCCGCCTCCAAGCAGGATTTCAAATATTGCATATCCCTGAATAAACCATTCCATTTCCACATGGGGAAAAAGATAGGAAATCAGTACATCCGGGCGCATAAATCCGTAGTAAGAGAGGGAAAAGAAATTGGTTCCGCCTCCAAGTCCGGTGAAGTCCGGAAACAGGCTGCCTGTTGCATAAAAGTTCTTTCTCATATAATCAGCAATGGTTACATGCTGGGAATACCAGTCTGTCTCTGAGCCAAACCAGGAACCGGAAGGTATCAGAAGCAAGATAAGAATGCTGCCAGCTGTCAGAAGAAGCAGCAGAGTAATTGCGTTTCGCCAGGTGAATTTTTGAGGCTTGCTGCAGAAAATCATAATAATTCCTTTCTGTTGCTGAGCTTAAAAACAGCAACAAATGTTAAGTTCAAATTATAAAAACACATTGTAAGCTGTTTGTCAAGCGGCTTCATTTTAATTATTTCTGAATGATTTTCCATATTGGGAAGACCTGACTCTTGTTTTAGGAAACTGCTTGTGTTAAACTTTCCTAGAGCCTGTTTGAAAAATGCTGTTATAAGTTTGCTTCGGAAGGCATTTGGAAAACACGTTTTTGGAGAATAAAGAAAAGAGGATATTTTAATATATGTTAGATGTTTGTCTGCTGGGAACCGGAGGTATGATGCCACTTCCAAGAAGATGGCTTACTGCTCTGATGACCCGGTATAACGGCCACAGTCTTCTTATTGACTGCGGCGAAGGAACTCAGGTGGCAATTAAGGAAAAAGGATGGAGCTTTAAGCCTGTTGACGTGATCTGTTTTACCCATTATCACGGAGATCACATCAGCGGACTTCCTGGTCTTCTTCTTACAATGGGAAATGCAGAGCGCACCGAACCGCTTACCTTGATTGGTCCGAAAGGTCTTGAGCGGGTAGTAAACGCACTTCGCGTGATCGCACCAGAGCTTCCCTTTGAACTGAAATTTATTGAGATTAACGGACCGGAGCAGGTATTTGAGATCAATGGTTACAGGATCACGGCTTTTAAGGTAAACCATAATGTGCTCTGTTATGGATATTCACTGGAGATACTCCGTCAGGGGAAATTTTCCCCGGAGCGTGCCCGTGAGCAGGGAATCCCACTGAAATACTGGAATCCGCTGCAGAAAGGTCAGACTATTGAAGCCGATGATGTGACATATACTCCGGATATGGTTCTGGGACCTGCGAGAAAGGGACTGAAGGTTACTTACACTACAGATACCAGACCCACCGAGTCAATTATGAAAAATGCGTCTGGCTCAGACCTTTTTATCTGCGAAGGGATGTACGGCGAGGATGACAAGCTGGAGAAGGCAAAAGGCTATAAGCACATGACGTTCCGTGAAGCTGCTACTCTGGCCAAGCAGGCTGATGTAGGAGAAATGTGGCTGACTCATTACAGTCCGTCTCTGATCCGTCCAGATGAATATATGGACATGGTGCGGGATATTTTCCCAAAAGCTTATCCAGGCAAAGACGGAAAAACAATGGAAATGAATTTCGAAGAGGATTAAAAAATGAAAGATACATTCATTCTTGCAATAGAAAGTTCCTGTGATGAAACTGCGGCTTCTGTAGTAAAAAACGGCAGGACTATATTATCAAATGTGATTTCTTCCCAGATTGCGCTTCACACTCTGTATGGAGGTGTTGTGCCGGAAATCGCTTCACGTAAACATATTGAGAAGATTAATCAGGTGATCGAAGAGGCACTTTCCGAGGCAAATGTGACTCTGGATGATCTGGATGCAATTGGCGTTACTTACGGTCCTGGACTGGTAGGGGCTCTTCTTGTGGGCGTAGCTGAGGCAAAGGCCATTGCATATGCGAAGAAGCTCCCTCTTGTTGGAGTGCATCATATAGAAGGACATGTTTCTGCCAACTATATTGAACACCCGGACCTGGAACCGCCGTTTCTTTGTCTGATCGTGTCCGGCGGACACACACATCTTGTAATCGTAAAAGACTATGGAGAATTTGAAATCCTGGGACGCACCAGAGATGATGCAGCGGGAGAAGCTTTTGATAAAGTTGCCCGTGCAATCGGATTAGGTTATCCAGGTGGACCAAAGGTAGATAAATTGGCAAGAGAGGGAAATCCGGACGCCATTGTTTTCCCGAAAGGAAAATTAGGAGACTGTCCTTATGATTTTAGCTTCAGTGGCGTGAAATCTGCTGTATTGAACTATATTAACAATGCCCAGATGAAGGGCGAAGAGATCAATCGTGCCGACCTTGCGGCTTCTTTCCAGAAGTCCGTGGTAGACGTACTTGTGGAGCACACAATGCTTGCTGCCAAAGATTATCACATGGATAAGATCGCTATTGCAGGCGGGGTTGCGTCCAATGGAGCTTTGAGAGAAGCCATGACTAAGGCTTGTGAAAAGAGGGGCTATAAGTTCTATCGTCCGTCACCTATTTTTTGTACAGACAATGCGGCGATGATCGGCGTGGCAGCTTATTACGAATATATCAAAGGAACACGCCATGGATGGGACTTAAATGCAGTTCCTAACCTGAAACTGGGAGAGAGATAATGGAGCAGGGCAGATGTACGGCAATCGTTCTGGCGGCGGGCCAGGGCAAAAGAATGCATAGCAAAATACAGAAGCAGTTTCTGGAAATAGGAGGGAAGCCGGTTCTGTATTATTCTCTGCATTGTTTTCAGGAGAGTCCGCTGATCCGGGATATTATTCTGGTGACGGGGGAAGAAATGATTTCTTACTGTGAGCAGGAAATTGTAAAGAAATATGGCTTTTCCAAGGTACGCAAGGTGACAGCAGGAGGAAAAGAGCGTTATGATTCTGTATATGCAGGATTATTATGCTGTCAGGATACAGATTACGTGTACATTCACGATGGTGCAAGACCGTTTATCACAGAAGAGATGGTTCAAAGAGGATATGAGGCTGTGAAGCGGACCAATGCCTGTGTAATGGGCATGCCCTCCAAGGACACTGTGAAACTGGCAGACTCGTCAGGCTATGTTAAAGAGACTCCAGATCGTAAAATTGTATGGAATATTCAGACTCCTCAGATATTTTCTTATGATCTGATTCGCGGAGCTTATGAAAGCATACGCAAAAAGGACATGACAGGGGTAACAGATGATGCAATGGTAGTGGAGCAGGAGACTGGAACCAAGATCCTTCTTGTGGAGGGATCTTACCAGAATATCAAGATCACTACACCAGAAGATCTGGCGATTGCAGAGGCTCTCTTGAGATATTGAATGAATTTTTGAAAAAAATAAAAAATCTTGTTGACACAAAAAGGTTTTGATGATAAAATACGTTTTGCACTGACAGAGACAACCTCTTGAGTGAAGGAAAACTCCTGATGTGCAAGGCGTTTTTTGTTTGATTATTATATATGGAGAGATATCGAAGTGGTCATAACGAGGCGGTCTTGAAAACCGTTTGTCCGCAAGGGCGCGTGGGTTCGAATCCCACTCTCTCCGCTTGTTAAACACTTTAAAAAATAAATTTAAAAAGTGCTTGACAAATAAAGAAACATCAGTTATACTAAACAAGCTGTCGCAAGAGAGCAAAAACAATTTAATGAAGAACTTACTTAGTAAGTAGGGCAATTTGGAGAAGTACCCAAGCTGGCCGAAGGGGCTCCCCTGGAAAGGGAGTAGGTCGTTAATAGCGGCGCGAGGGTTCAAATCCCTCCTTCTCCGTTTTGAATTTCTTGATTAAAAGAAATTCAAAAAAGTTGTTGACAAACACTTGAACATGTGATAATATGAACAAGCTGTTTTGAAAGCAACAGCGAAACAACCTTGATAACTAAACAGTGAAACACATACGATTCTCGAAAATTCTTAACGAATCATCATTCAAAAGAATGAACTTTTTATAACAGTAATGACGAGAGATAACTAAGCTAGTTGGTTGTCTTGAGTACATCAAACACTTTATC
>NZ_JBCOME010000033.1:0-47332 GCF_040924365.1 Ruminococcus sp. 1001136sp1_2201st1_G3_2201SCRN_220225
ATATGGACGTTAGTCCTGCAAAAAAGTCTTATTTTACCTGTGTCAATGTATGGTGGAAGTTACTTTTTCATTCAACCAGAAAAAAAAATATTTTAATAATAAAAACAGGAATAACTAATTCTTTCTAGTTAGGAATTCCTGTTTTTATTGTTTATATGTTTTATTTTTTATGTGGATTATCTGCCACTTTCTGCAATAAATTCCTCAACCTCTTCGCGAGTTGGCATCACGCGGAGAGCACCCTTGCGGGTAGTGATAAGAGATGCGCCTGCGTTTGCGAAGGTAAGCATTTCCATCAGGTTCTCGTCGGAGAGGTCTTCCAGACCGTGCTCCAGAACATAGTTCAGGATGCTGGCACAGAAGGTGTCTCCGGCACCTGTGGTCTCAATGGTGTGCTCCTGAAGGAATGGAGCGCATTCTACGCGGCGTCCCTTGTAATAAGCACGGCTTCCGTCTTTACCCATGGTGATAAGAACCAGCGGAATGTGATATTTCTCTTCGATCAGTGCAGCACCCTTGTCGTAGTCTGTGGTATCGAAAAGGAATTCCACTTCGTTGTCAGAAATCTTCAGAACGTCACATTTGGTAAGACCGTACTCAATCTCGACACGGGCATCCTCAAGGGATTTCCAGAGTGGCGGGCGCAGATTGGGGTCAAAGGTGATGATACAGCCGGCTTCTTTTGCTACCTCAATGGCATGACGTGTAGCTTCACGTACGCCCTCATGGGTAGAAGAGAGAGTTCCGAAATGGAAAATGCGGGAATCGCGGATCAGGTCGTCCGGAACCTCATCCATAGTCAGCATCATGTCAGCACCTGGATTACGATAGAAAGAGAAGTCTCTGTCTCCATCCGGATAGGTGTGGACAAATGCCAGTGTGGTATGTACTTCTTCATCCATAATAAGAGCTCTTGTATCAATTCCAACTTCTTCAACAGCAGCCTTCAGCTGGTTTCCGAACATATCCTTTCCAACTTTTCCGATAAAAGCGGTCTTCTTGCCAAGGCGCTCAAGCATAGCCAGAACATTACATGGAGCTCCGCCCGGGTTCGCTTCCATGATCGGGTTGCCCTGCGCGCTGGTTCCATTCTCTGTGAAATCGATGAGAAGCTCGCCAAGTGCAGTTACGTCGTAGTTTCGATTACTCATTGAAAAATCCTCCTTAGGTGTTTTCAAAATCATATACCAATAATTTAACGCAGAGGGGTGTATTTGTCAAACAAATTTCTTTCTTTTTCCCGCTTAAAATGGTAAAATAGAACTATCAAAATTATGGTCGGATCGACGGGAAAATATAACAATATTAACATATTTTCCGGAAATCCGACAGTCCGTGAAAATTGGCGGGGAAATGGAGAGACTTATGAGCAAAACAGTATATGATTATATGGACTGGCCAGAAATTGAAGCGGTTGTATATGGGGAAGAGACAGCGCCAAGAGATGTGATGGGACCGAGACTGACACCGGATGGTGTGCTGATACAGGGCTTTTTTCCGGAAGCCAGAGCTGCGGCAGTGGTTACAGGGCGCACGAAATATGAAATGGAGCTGGAGGACGAGGCAGGCTATTATGCAGTGCTGATCCCAGGCAGAAGAATTCCGGATTATGAATTTCAGGTAGAGTTTGAGAAGGAGACGAAGAACTTTAAGGATGCCTACGCATTTGGCAGACTTCTCACAGAAGAGGATGAAAGAGCCTTCCTTGGCGGCGTATATTATGAAGCCTATAAGAAAATGGGTGCACATCCCATGGTGATGAATGGGGTAGCAGGCACTCATTTCGCAGTGTGGGCACCCAATGCAGTTCGGGTAAGTGTGGTTGGCGAATTCAATAATTGGGATGGCAGAGCACTCCCCATGCATAAGATGCCCATGTCAGGCCTTTTTGAACTTTTTATCCCGGGAGTAAAGGCGGGAGATGCCTATCGTTATGAAATTAAGGCGAAAGGGGATGTGCTCCTTCAGAAGGCAGATCCTTATGGAAACAGAACCCAGCCTGCACCGTTGTGGAATTCTGTTGTGGCAGATGTTTCTGATTTTATATGGAACGACAGCAGCTGGATGGCTGAACGTAAGAAATACGACGACCGCAGGCAGCCGGTTTCCATTTATGAGACAAGTCTGGGACAGTGGAAATCAGGAAAAGAGCTGGTGGCTTTTGCGAAAGAAAAGGGATATACTCATGTGGAACTTCATCCGGTTATGGAATTTCTGGAGGATGGCTCAGACGGATACCCTACATCTGCATACTTTGCAGTCAGCACACGTTATGGCACACCAGCAGAATTTGCAGCGCTGGTAGATGAGCTTCATCAGGTGGGAATAGGCGTGATCCTTGACTGGTCACCGGCTCAGTTCCCGAGATACGCAGGCGGTCTGGAGAAATTTGACGGAACGCCCCTTTATGAAGTGAAAGACCCGGAAATGGCAGTCCACCCGATGTGGGGCACCATGCTTTATAATTATGACAGCCCTATGGTAATGGATTTCCTGATTTCCAATGCCTGTTTCTGGCTGGAGGTTTTCCATGTGGACGGTCTTCGTATGGATGATGTGGATGCCATGCTTTATCTGGATTATGGAAGAAAGGATGGATGGACGCCGAATATGTATGGCTCCAATGAGAATCTTCAAGCCATTGAATTTCTGAAGCATCTGAATTCTATTTTGAAGAAGCGTGATCCAGGGGCACTTCTGATCGCACAGGAGGATGGTCTGTGGCCAGAGCTGACTGACAGTGTGGAGAATGATCACATTGGATTTGATTATAAGTGGAGTGGCGGATGGACAAGAGATTTCCTCTTTTATCTGTCTGTGGATCCGATTTTGCGGAAGAATTATCATGATCAGCTGACTTTGTCCACCTTATACGCATATTCTGAGCATTATATTCTGACTCTTGGAAGCAGAGACGTAGGAAGTCTGGAAGAATTTATGGCGAAGCTGCCAGGAGATGAGAAGCAGAAGCTGGCTCAGGTGAGAGAGGCTTATTCCTATATGATGGTGCATCCTGGCTGTAAAATGATGGCACCGGGGACTGATATGCCGGAGGGACTTGCCAAATGCATTCAGGCGTTGAATACCCTTTATAAGAGTTTGCCTGCTCTTTATCAGATGGATGATGAGTATGACGGATTTGAGTGGGTTCAGCTGATGAAATACGAGGAGAATGTGATCACTTTCCTGCGTAAGACAGAGAAACCAGAGGAAACGCTGCTTGTAATCTGTAATTTCGCCGCAATACCCTACGAGAATTACCAGGTGGGCGTGCCTTTTGCAGGAAAATATAAAGAAATCTTTAATAGCGATGCAGTAGAATTCGGCGGAGAGGGTGTAGTGAATTCTCGTGTGAAGACAGCAAAAGCAGAAGAGTGCGATGAACGGGAGTATTCTATTAAGGTGAAGCTGCCGGCACTTGGTGTGAGCATTTACAGCTGCACTCCCGGGAAAGCCCCAGCCAGGAAGAAAGTGACCGCAGCGAAAACTGCGAAAGATAAGACTGCGAAAGATAAGACTGCAGGAAAACTGGTAAGGACTGTGAAGGCAAAAACTCCAGCAAAGAAGTCAGTAAAGGAAGAAAAAGCTACGAAAGTAGAAGAAGCTGTCAAGGCAGAGAAAAAGGCAGAAACAGTGAAGAAAAGAGCCACAGTAAAAAATGACAATAACAAAGCAGACAGAAATAGCAAATGAGAAATAAATAGCCAATAAGTAATAAAATAGCAAAAAAGACTGTATTTACATATCTGAATTTCAGATGTGAGGAATGCAGTCTTTTTGAATCTTTTTACAATAAGCAAGTAGCGAAGCAGATCAGAAATATCCGATTGATGCAAATAAAAAAAGCTGGAAATGAGACTCGAACTCACGACCCCTTCATTACGAGTGAAGTGCTCTACCGACTGAGCTATTCCAGCTTATGGAATGATAAGTGTATAAAAATTTATACACTTATCAGACACAAAAGATATTTTAAGTTATAAGCAGCCATTTGTCAAGAAAATCTTGGGTAAAAATTCTGATTTATCGTGGGTGAAAATTCTGATTATACGATTTTAAACCAGTCTTTTTCCTCAAACTCAACTACCGTACAGTCATTGGCATAAGTACATTCCGGTAAAATGATCATTGCATGAAGGACATCGTTGTTTACAGGCAGAGGACATAAATGCCAGATAGCGGCATTGATCTTTACCATACATCCTTTGGGAACAAGGAAGGCCTTTGTAAGTTCCGGGACTGGCGTACCGGCAGATGCAGGAGCAACATGAATGATCATATCATCATCCAGAGCTACAATGCCTTCCCAGGTGGTTGTGTGGTATTCTGCCATCTTAACGATTCGCTCATCCTTGCGTACGGCAATGGGAGAAAATCCCATACTTCCCATACAAGTACCTGAGATACGATCCGGATAAAATTTGTGGATTTCGCCCTGTAAAGGATAACCTTCCGGTTCAGTCATGGAACAGTAGGTGCCAAAGGGAGCAAAATCTGTTGGATTAATTTTTACAGCTGTAATTTCTTTCATGGTAAACCTCCTCAAATGTAGTAAAAACCCTTGAAGCTATTGTATCATGGTGTTGGAAAAAGCTCAATAAATATCTTTAAATGGATAGTGTGAATAAAGAAAGGCAGTTAATATTTTTAATAAAAGTTTTATAGATTTAAGAACGCAGTATGTGTTATTATAAAAATGTAGATAAAGTTCATAAAGAAAGGCTTGTGGTGAATGAAAGTACCAAACAAATTGTCAAAATGCTTTCTACCGCAGGAGAAAAGGCAGCGTATGATAACGCATGTAAGAAATTATTGTCAAACAAGATTATTCTTGCATGGATTATGAAAAGCTGTCTGCAGGAGTACAGGGAGTGTGCAATACAGGAAATTGCAGAGAAATACATAGAAGGAGATTTGTATGTTTCTGAAATTCCAGTATATCCGGATGAAGAAACTCCCGAATTGATAAAAGGACTATCTACTGAAGATACGACCATAGCGGAAGGAACAGTAACCTATGATATTCGCTTTAGTGCATTGATACCAGGCACTGACAATCGATTGAGTCTGATCATTAATGTGGAACCTCAGAATAATTATTATCCTGGGTATCCCATCATTAAGCGTAGCATTTATTATTGTTGTAGGATGGTTTCTTCACAGTATGGAACGGTTTTTACAAACTCACATTACGAAAAGATAAAGAAGGTATATAACGTATTCATATGTATAAATCCTCCAAATTACCGAAAAAATACAATTAATCGGTATTCTCTAAAAGAGGAAAATATGATAGGAAATGTACATGAAAAAGAAGAAAATTACGATCTTCTGACAAATGTGATTATATGCCTTGGGGATGCATATGATAAAGAAGCGTCTGGCATCCTGCGAATGTTGGAAGTTTTACTTTCAGATAAACGGAATGCTTCAGAGAAAAGGATGATTTTGCAGGACGATTTTGGAATCCAAATGGAAATGGATTTAGAAAGTGAGGTAACAGATGTGGGACATGTTCTTGACGATGTAGCACAGAGAAATTATGAAAAAGGAGTTTGCGAGAGTTTGGTTTCTTCAATTAAAACTCTTACAGAAACAATGAACTGGTCTGTGGATCAGGCTATGGATGCACTTAAAATTTCTGAAGAAGATAAAGAAGAAATACGTAAAAAATATAATATTGGATAACATTTTGCAAGGGAGCAGAGCCAATTTGGTTCTGCTCCTAATCTGTTAAATGAAAATGAAAAAATATGTTATCAATGGGAAAATAACTGTTTTCAAATGATTCATTCTATGATAGAATACACCTTGATTGCAAACAAAGGAGATGAGGTACATGTCAGGTTATTCCGCCCCAGGCTTTTTAGAAAAGTTGTACCTTTTTTTGAAGAATTATATGGGAATACGGGTTACCGATATAGCAATATACAGTAATGGCGCTATATAAACATGCACCGTGTTTATATAGAGATTTTCTGAATGTATGGCTATAGGGGTATCCCGTATTTTTTTCGTACTTCACTTAACATTACAGTAGAGCGTGTTAAAAAAGGCTTTCTTCAAAATGCGTGTCACAATTTGTGGAAGCCTGCAGGAATAATTTTCAAACACGCTCCAGAAAGGAGGAGACAAATGTCTGACTCATTTCTTGAATTAAGAAATCTGAAAAAAAGTTTTACATCAGAAGAATATGTTCTACAGGGAATCAATCTGCAAATTGATCAGGGGGAATTCGTCACCTTGCTGGGTGCTTCCGGCTGCGGCAAGACGACCACTCTTCGCATCATCGCAGGACTTGAGCAGCCGGACAGCGGAAGTGTATGGCTGGAGGGGAAAGATGTGACGAATCTGGAGCCAAACCAGAGAGATGTGAACACGGTATTTCAGAATTATGCCCTTTTTCCCCATATGAACGTGGCGGATAACATCGGGTATGGTCTGAAAATACGAAAAGTACCAAAAGCGGATATAAAGAAAAAGGTTAAGGAAATGCTGGAGCTGGTTCAGCTGGAAGGCTTCGAGAAACGAAAACCTGCGGAGCTCTCCGGTGGACAGAAGCAACGTGTAGCCATTGCAAGAGCATTGGCAAATAATCCCCGTGTACTGCTTCTGGACGAGCCTCTCGGAGCTCTGGATCTGCAGCTTCGACGGACGATGCAATTGGAACTGAAGCGACTGCAGAAGAAGCTTGGAATTACCTTTATCTATATCACCCACGACCAGGAAGAGGCCATTAATATGTCCGATCGGATCGTGGTAATGAATCAGGGGCAGTTTGAGCAGATCGGCACTCCGGATGAGATTTACAACTATCCGAAAACAAGCTATGTGGCAACCTTTGTGGGAAATGCCAATATTTTAAAAGGAAAAGTTGCAGAAATAAATGGTTCTTATGCACAGGTTGAAATAGGAAATGACACTGTTTCCGTTTATACAGAAGAGACTGTAAAGGTGGGAGAGCAGCTTACCCTGGCTGTGAGAAACGAAAATATTCTGCTGGATGAAGCTGAAATGGAAAATGTAGTTGAGCAAAATGAAGCTGAGGGAACTGGCAGACATCTTCACGCAACTGTGAAGGAGAAGAATTTCGCTGCAGGTCAGCTGCGAGTTCTGCTTGCTTTGTCTGACGGCACAGAAATCACAGCCAGCCGGTTTGGCATGAATGCAAACATTCAGCCAGGTCAGCAGATAAAATGGTATTTTGATCCGCGAAATGCAGTTGTAGTAAATCGGGAGTTTAAGACGAAAGAGCCTGCTGATATGTCAGGAGGAATTCAGTGATGGGCGGTCTCAGTAACAGCCGTGGCAACAGCCGGAAATTTGCACCTGTAAAGAACAGCCGCGGCAACAGCCAGGAATCTGCGCCTGTAAAGAATATCCGCGGCAATAGCAAGAGTGCTGCATCCACCAGGCATACCCGCGCCACCATCTGGATGATTCTGCCACTCTACATTTTTACCCTGATTTTTGTGGCTTGTCCTCTTATCTATATGGTTGCCTTAAGCTTTGCCACTCCCGGAGAAGTCCACGGTGTACAGTGGATTTTTACACTGGATAATTACAGGAATATTTTGGAACCAGTGTACCTGGACACCTTTGTCCAGTCCTTCCAGCTGGCCATTACAAGTACTGTTTTTATCACCCTGATCGGGTATCCCTTTGGCTATTTTATGGCGAAATTACCAGCAGGCGGTAAAAAGAAAGCTATGCTTCTTCTTATGCTTCCCTTCTGGGTAAATTCCCTGATCAGACTTTACGGCTGGATCATCATCCTTCAGAAAAAAGGCGTTCTGAATTTTGTGCTGAAAAAGCTTGGCCTGATCGAGAAGCCGCTGAAAATCATGTACAGCTACCCGGCAATCGTCATTGGTATGATATATGTGTTACTGCCATTTATGATTCTGTCAGTATATTCCAGTGCGGAAAAACTGGACTGGTCACTGGTAGAAGCCGCCCGTGATCTGGGGGCAGGTAAGGCAAAGGCCTTCTGGACAGTCAGCTTTAAGCTGACCCTGCCAGGACTTTTGTCCGGCGTAATCCTAACCTTTATTCCATCTATGGGACTGTTTTTCATAGCAGATATCCTGGGCGGAAACAAAGTTGTGCTGGTAGGAAGCCTGATCCAGGATCAGATGACCCGGGGAAATAACTGGCCCTTTGCGGCAGCTCTGGCAGTGATCATGATGATCCTTACCACTTTGATGATTCTGCTATACCGCAAGGTCACCAATGCGAAAGAAGTGGAGGGACTGGGATGATAAAAACACAAAATAATGAAATAGAAGTGCTGGATCCGAAAATGCAAGGTGAAGGCGCCGAGGCTAAAAACGGTACATTAGTTAAAAAGTTTGGAAAGAAGAGAAATACAGGCTCTGGCATGAAACGGAGCACCCGCTTTGAGAAGATATACCTTGGTATCATTTTCTTCTTAATGTACCTCCCAGTAGCCGTAGTCATCATTTTCTCCTTCAATGAGTCCAAGCTGCCTGTCCGTCTCACCGGATTTTCCCTCCAGTGGTACGAAAAGCTTTTCGCAGACAGTGCCATGATGGAAGCACTGGTAAACAGCCTGATCCTTGGCGTGGCCAGCTGCGCGGTTTCAGCAGTTATCGGAACTTTAGGCGCTGTAGGCCTGTCACGGATTCACTGGAAAACAAAAGGCGCATTGGAGTACATTTCCATTTTGCCCCTTATGATACCGGAAATTATTCTGGGTATGGTGCTGATGGCATTTTTCTACATGCTGAACCTGCCCTTCGGAATGCTTACTTTGCTGATCGGACATACGGTATTTTGCATTCCTTATATATTGATGGAAGTAAAAGCCAGACTTGTGGGCCTGGATCCTTCCCTTGAGGAAGCTGCCCGGGATCTTGGAGCTACTTCCATGAGAGCCTTTCTTGACGTTACGCTGCCACTGATCATGCCAGCTGTTGCGTCCGGCTCATTGCTTGCCTTTGCCATGTCCATGGACGACGTGGTAATCAGTATTTTTATTAACGGTCCGAGATTGTCTACCTTGCCAATTAAGGTGTACACTCAGATCAAAACCGGTGTCACGCCGGAAATCAATGCCCTGTGTACGATTATGCTGGCTTTTACAGTGGTGATTCTTCTTGTTTACTCTCTTATAAAGAAGTTAAAGAGGAAGTATAAGTAGTCTGCTCACAGGAATCAGCGAAAAAAATCACCTGATAAAAGCCGGTTTTTTCACGGCATAAGGAAATATATGGATATTTCCACTTAGGGACGGAAAGGAGCACACGAATGAACAAACTCATAGAGTTGAAAAACCTCACAAAAAACTTTGATGACCAGCAGGTTCTCCGCGGAATCAATCTGGACATCTATGAGAACGAGTTTCTCACCCTTCTGGGACCAAGTGGCTGTGGAAAGACCACAACCCTTCGTATTATTGCAGGCTTCGAGGAGCCAAGCGGCGGCGAAGTATTGTTTAACGGAATTGAGATTTCCAAGCTGCCTCCATATAAGAGAGAGGTAAACACCGTTTTCCAGAAATATGCCCTTTTTCCCCATCTGAATGTGGCAGAGAACATTGGATTCGGTCTGAATCTGAAAAAAGTGGACAAGGACGTGATCGCCCAGAAAGTCACCAGAATGCTGAAAATGGTAGGTCTGGAGGGTTTCGAAAAAAGAGATGTCACCCTGCTCTCCGGCGGACAGCAGCAGCGAGTTGCCATTGCCCGTGCGCTGGTAAATGAGCCGAAAATCCTTCTTCTTGACGAGCCTCTTGGCGCCCTGGATGCGAAAATACGAAAACAGATGCAGATTGAGCTGAAAAAAATCCAGCAGGAGGTTGGAATTACCTTCATTTACGTTACCCATGACCAGGAGGAAGCCCTTTCCATGTCTGATACTGTGGTCGTTATGAATAACGGTGAAATTCAGCAGATCGGTTCTCCTACCGATATTTACAACGAGCCCGAAAACCGTTTCGTAGCAGGCTTCATTGGAGAGTCCAATATTATAGAAGGAATTATGATCAGAGATTATCTGGTTCAGTTTGACGGATTTGAATTCGAATGCGTGGACAAAGGCTTTGAGGATAATGAAGAAATCGAGGTTGTGCTTCGTCCTGAGGACCTTGACATTGTGGAACCATCTCAGGCGAAAATCAACGGTGTTGTCCGAAACGTCACCTTCAAAGGCGTTCATTACGAAATTCTCGTAGAGACAGAACTGCGCACCTATAAAGTTCAGACCACCGATTATGCGGAAGTGGGCCGCCAGGTAGGACTGAAATTCGGACCGGAAGACATTCACGTCATGTACAGAATGGGAGCTTATTGATGAAACAGTTTAAGCGCCTGATCATTCCTTACTTTATCTGGGCAATTGTTATCCTTGTGATCCCACTGTTTCTCATTGCCCTGTATGCGTTCACCACAGAAGGAAATGAAGTAATGACACTTTCCTTCACCTGGGGGAATTTTGCCAAATTCCTGGAAGCTACCTACCTGAATGTGATCCTGAAATCCTTCTGGCTGGGACTTCTCACCACCTTTATCTGTCTGGTGCTTGGCTATCCCCTTGCCCTGATCATTGCGAGATGCTCTGAGAAAGTCCAGGGACTTCTCATTATGCTGGTAACCATTCCAATGTGGATCAACATGCTTCTTCGTACCTATGCGTGGATGAATCTTCTTGCAGATAACGGAATCATCAATAACCTTCTGGCAAAAATCGGACTGGGACCTATCAGCATGATGTATACGGATTTTTCCGTAATGGTAGGCCTGATCTGCAACTTTATGCCCTTTATGATCATTCCTATCCATACATCCTTAAATAAAATGGATAAATCCCTGATCGAGGCAGCCTACGATCTGGGAGCCAACCGTTTCCAGACCTTCTGGAAGGTAATCTGGAAGCTGTCCCTGCCAGGGGTGGTAAATGGTATTATGATGGTTTTCCTTCTTGCCATTTCCTCCTTCGTTATCCCGAAGCTTCTGGGAGGCGGACAGTACATGCTTATCGGAAACCTGATCGAGTCCCAGTTTATCTCAGTTGGAGACTGGAATTTCGGAAGTGCCATTTCCATGATTCTGGCGGTGATCATTTTGATCTCCATGAGTCTGATGAAGCGGATGGACAAGGAAAAAGGAGAGTAGGAGAGTATCATGCAGAAAAAAATAAGCTTTTTTCAGAGATTTTATGTGGCCATCTGTCTGGTATTCTTTTACTTGCCAATCCTGGTGACCATGATTTTTTCCTTTAATTCCTCCAAATCCCTGACCAGGTTTACGGGATTCTCCATGAGATGGTATACAGAGCTGCTGCACAATACAGAAGTCAGCAAAGCGGTTTACGTGTCTGTGACCATCGCCATCCTGGCAACTGTGATCTCCACAGTGCTGGGAACCATCACTGCAATTGGTCTTTCCAAGTCCAGGAAGGTGTTAAAGGAAACACTTTTAAATATCAACAACCTGCCCATTTTGAACCCGGATATTGTTACTGCAATCGGACTGATGCTTCTGTTTTCTTCACTGGGCTTTCGGAAAGGGTACTTTACCATGCTGCTGGCACACATTTCCTTTTGTACGCCATATGTGATCACCAGTGTTTATCCCAAGGTGCGAAGCCTTGACCCGAACCTGGCAAATGCAGCCATGGACCTTGGAGCAACTCCGTTCCAGGCGTTGACCAAGGTAATCGTGCCCATGATTAAGGATGGCATTTTCGCCGGTGCGCTGCTGGCATTTACCATGTCCTTTGACGATTTCGTAATTTCGTACTTTGTATCCGGAAACGGTGTAAAGAATATTTCCATTGTGGTCTATAATATGACCAAACGAATCAACCCTACCATCAACGCCCTGTCCACAATTGTAATCCTGGTCATTGTGCTTGTCATGGTTTTTGCCAACGTGCTTCCAAAGCTCCTGGAAAAGCATGCCAGCAAGCATGCGAAAAAGATTCAGCGCGTAATCGCCCTTCTGCTGGTTTTTGCCCTTGGCTTCGGACTGATCAAGTGCGGAGGCAGTGCAGCGGAGAACCATGTCCTGAAGGTTTATAATGCAGGAGAATATATGGATCTGGATCTTCTGACACAGTTTGAGCAGGAATATAATTGTACAGTAGTTTACGAAACCTTCGAATCCAACGAAATGATGTACACCAAGCTTTCCGGCGGTGAGTCCTATGACGTGCTGATCCCTTCGGATTACATGATCGAGCGTCTGATTAAAGAGGATTACTTACAGTATATTGACTGGGATCTGATCCCGAATAAGGGCAGCCTGATGGATGAGGTCATGAATAAAAGCTATGATCCGGGAAATCGTTATTCCTGCCCATATTTCTGGGGAACGGTTGGTATTCTTTATGATACGACTGTGGTTGATCCGGAAGATCTTCAGGAGGGTTGGGATCTTCTCAGGGATACCAAATATAAAGGAAATATTTACATGTATGATTCTGAGCGGGATTCCTTTATGATCGCACTGAAGGCTCTTGGATATTCCATGAATACTACAGATGAGAATCAGATTCAGGAAGCTTACCAATGGCTGGTTGACCAGAGAAATACCATGGACCCGATTTACGCAGGTGATGACGTCATTGACAATATGATTTCCGGAAACAAGGCTATGGCAGTTGTTTATTCCGGAGATGCTTCTTATATTATAAGCGAAAATCCGAATATGGATTACTTCACACCGAGCCAGGGAACCAACAACTGGTATGATGCAATGGTTATCACAAGGGACTGCAATGAGACAGAGCTTGCCCATCAGTTTATTAATTTTATGCTAAATGAAGAATCTGCTCTTTCCAATACGGAAGAAGTAGGTTATACTTCTCCTGTAAAGAGTGTTTACGAAACTATGATCACCGGAGAGTATGAGGGCGTTTCCTCCTACATCCCGGATTTCGAAAATCCAAATAGCGAGATCTTCCGTTATCAGGAACCGAAGATCAAGCAGAAATATGCGGAGCTGTGGACGAAGATCAAGGCAGAGTAAACATGGAAATTTATAAAAACGGAAACGTGGCTGGCAGAAGCCGGCTGTGTTTTTGAAGAAGAGGAGAATGATTATGAAGAAAAAGGTATTTGCGGTAATTCTTGCTGCAGCAGCAATCTGTGGCAGCCTGTCACCTGTATACGCAGCTGACTCAGAGCTTGTCCTTTATACCTGGGAAGGAATGTTCCCGCAGGAGGTTCTGGACGGATTTGAGGAAGAAACCGGCTGTAAGATCGTATATTCCAACTTTGACACTGACGAGACCATGCTGGAGAAGGTTTCCATGGCAAAAGGCGGAGACTATGATGTGGTAATCGCAGATGACTACATCCTTGAGAAAATCGTGGAAGAAGGTCTTGCCACCAAGCTTGACAAAGACAAAATCTCCAATTGGGGAAACATCAATCCTCTTTATCAGGGACAGTTCTATGATGCGAAGGACGAGTACACCGTACCTTACGGCGCTGGTATTCCGCTGATCGTATATGATCCGGAGGAAGTGGACATTGATATCAAGGGCTATTCTGATCTGTGGGATCCGTCTCTGGAGGACAGCATAGCGCTGATCGGCAACTATCGTGTTATTAACGGAATTACTCTTCTCACCATGGGAAAAAGCATGAATGAAGAAGACGTGGATACTATAGCAGAGGCAGGAGAGAAGCTTGTGGAGCTGGCTCCCAATGTGCGTATGATCCAGGATGACAATACCCAGAATGCGCTTTTGAACGGAGAGGCTTCTGTAGCGTTCCTTTACACCTCCCAGGTAACTGCAGCTCTGGCAGAGAACCCGGATCTGAAGGTGGTTTATCCGGAGGAAGGTCTTGGCTTCGGTGTTATGGGAATGTTTATTCCAAGCGAGGCTCCAAATGCAGATGCAGCTTACCAGTTTGTAGATTATATTTTAAGACCGGAGGTTGCTGCACAGTGCTTCAATTATATCGGTTACTACTGCACCAACAAGGCAGCAGACGAGCTGGTAGACGAGAGCCTGGTGGTTCCGGACAGTGTAACAAGCGGTGAGAGTATTAAGAATGTAAGTCAGGAAGCTGAGGAACAGTATAATAAGAACTGGACTGAGTTTAAGGCTGCCTGCGATTAATTGAATTGCATTAATCCAGTAAAAGGATAAAATCGGGAAAGAGCCTGTGAGTGAGCTGTTCGGGGAAAACGGATAAATCACTGTGCAGGCTCTTTTTTATGTAATAGAAAAGTCCTACCGGGCAGGATTGCACTGCAGCGGAAGGAGAGAGGTCGCTGGAGGTGGAGAATGCTTGCACATATATGTTTCCGGGGACAGAGTGAACAACACGGATATTGACAAAGCTTCGCCAGTGTGTGATTATTATTTACAGAAATAAATGAGTTTTTTAGAGGAGAAACAAAATGGAAATATACAAGGGAGCTTCCGCCTTTGCGGGGATTGCCATTGGGAAAATCAGGTTTTATCGGAAAGGTGAATATCAGATCCGACAGCATCAAGCAGATGATGTAAAAAAGGAACTGAAGAATTTTGATGTGGCTCGTCGGCATGTGATGCAGACCTTGAAGGAAGAGTATGACAGAATGTCAGAAAAGCAAATGGACACAGCTGATCCTGAATTGGATATGGAACCCCAACCTTTGGATAGAATTGTGAAAGTGAATGGGGAAAATGGAACAAACCAGATCCTGGAGCAGGCAGAGCTTCTGGGCTCTGGCAGCTTTCTCCGTGCGGTACAGAGTATGATCACAGGGGAAAAGGTGACTGCTGCTTATGCAGTGCAGACCACAAGAGATGAGATGCAGAGTACTTTTTCCAGGCTGAACGATCCGACCATAAAGGAACGAATCCACAATGTAAGCCGCATCTCCAGTCTCCTTCTGGAGATTCTCGGGGAAGATGAGAACAAAATTGATCTGGGAGAGGAACCAGTCATTCTGGCAGCAGATGCCCTTTCTCTTGCAGAACTGATGGAAATGGATAAGGAGAAGCTTCTGGGTATTGTCACCCGCAAAGGTTCTGCTACCTCTCACGCTGCGATCCTTGCGAAAAATATGGATATTCCCTGTGTTACAGGTATTGGGATTCCACAGTCAGAAGAAGAGTGGGAAGACAGCATTGCCATTATTGACGGATATACGGGAACCATCTATCTGGAACCGGATAATGAGGTACGAAAAGAATACGAGATTCGCCGAAAAGCAGATCTGGTAGAGCGGGAATCCCTTTTGAAGCTGAAAGACAAGGGCGATATTACGAAAGATGGACGTGAAGTGGGAATCTACGCGAATATTGGCAGTCTGGATGATTTAAACAGCGCCCTTTATTATGGGGCAAAGGGAATCGGACTGCTGCGAAGCGAGTTCCAGTATCTTGGCAGGGAGAATTATCCCGGGGAAGAAGAACTTTTTCAGGCATATAAGAAAACTGCTGAGACTATGGGCGACCGCCTGGTAGTTATCCGCACCGCCGATCTCGGGGCTGATAAGCAGGCTTCCTACCTTGAAATTCCGGTAGAAACCAACCCTCTCATGGGTAATCGGGGAATCCGTCTCAGTCTGGACCGGAAGAACCTGTTTAAAACCCAGATCCGTGCCATTTACCGTGCGAGCCGGTATGGCAATCTGGGGATGATGTACCCTATGATCTGTTCGGAAGAGGAAATGGATGAGGTTGAAGCTCTGGTGACGGAAGTAAAAGAAGAGCTGAAGGCAGCAGGTGTACCATTTAAGGAAATCCGGACTGGAATTATGATGGAGACTCCGGCTGCAGTGATGATCGGGGAAGAACTGGCGAAACGTGTGGACTTTCTGGGAATCGGAACCAATGACCTGACCCAGTATACTTTGGCCATGGATCGTCAGAATCCGCTTTTACAGAAGAAATATGATGATCATCATCCTGCAATTCTGAAAATGATAAAGATGATTGTAGATGCAGGACACGCGCAGAATTGTAAAGTATGTCTCTGTGGGGAACTGGCAGCGGATACCAGATTGACGGAGACATTTTTGCAGATGGGGGTAGATGCATTGTCTGTGGTACCGGCATGTATATTACCAGTGAGGAAGGCACTGAGGGCGGTTTGTATCGCAGAAATGTGATCTTAGCTTATCTTCTGCGACTGTATTGAGGCGTGCATGTATGTGTGAAAAATTGCAGAATAATTACAAAATAAAACGAGAGCACCAGACATGCAGATCCAGATTACAGGCTGTATGTTTGAAAATATGGGTAGAAACATGAACACAAAAAGCAAAGTAATTGTGCTTCCCTGTGAAGCTTACGACGAAGAACGAATTTATACACTTATGAAAAATGGTCTGGCTCAGCTGGGAGGTCTGGACAACCTTATAAATAAAGAAGAAAAAATCCTTTTGAAGCCTAACCTTTTGAAAAAAGCAGAAGTGGAGAAAGCGGTCATCACGCATCCGGTTGTGGTGGGTGCCTTTGCCAGGATTCTACATGAGGAAGGTTATAAGAATATTGTGCTTGCGGATTCCTGTGGTCACGGGACTACGAAACAGGTAATCCAGGGCACCGGAATGGACACTTATCTGGAAAAATATCAGATTCCGGCTATTGATTATACGAAAGGCGTGCGTGTGGAAAATCCGGATGGTGTCCAGGCGAAGGAATTTATCCTTCCGAAAGAACTGCTGGAGGCAGAGTGTGTGATTTCTCTTTCCAAAATGAAAACCCACGCTCTGGAGCGAATTACAGGAGCAGTGAAGAACAGCTATGGATTTGTATATGGGAAAAATAAGGCCATTGGTCATACTAAATATCCCAGCGCGGACAGCTTCGCCCGGATGCTTATTGATCTGAACCAGTATGTAAAGCCAAGACTTTATATTATGGATGGAATCACTGCAATGGAGGGAAATGGACCGGGCTCCGGAGACCCGGTAGCCATGAACCTGATTCTGATGTCCACAGATCCGGTGGCACTGGACAGTGTGTTTGCAAGACTGGTTTATCTGAAACCGGAGATGGTTCCTACCAATTACCATGGGGAGAAGATGGGACTGGGAAATTGCAGGGAAGAAAATATTGAGGTTGTGGTAGTTGAGGAGAATCCTTCGGCATCAGCAGTGTGTGATGAAGGAAGTGAAATAACTGGGCGCGAGAAGCAGCGCCAGAATGCAAAGGTTTCTGTAGATAAAAAGCAGATTGGTATTGACGTGGTTTGTAATGTGATTTCGATGGAAGCATTAATAGAAAAATATGGCAATCCCAATTTCAATGTGGATCGCACGAAAGTACGAAACAATGTCTGGACAAAGCTTGCCAAGGCTCTGAATATTTTCCAGAAGAAACCATACATTGAGCCTGACAAATGTATCCGTTGTGGAATCTGTGTAAACAGCTGCCCTGTGCCCGGCAAAGCGGTAGATTTTCGAAATGACAAAAATAATCCGCCTGTTTATGATTATAAGAAGTGTATTCGCTGCTTCTGCTGTCAGGAAATGTGCCCGAAGAAAGCGATTAAGGTGAAGTGAGTGTAAAATACTCCGAAGGGAACATCGGAGAAACATCAGAGTAATTTCGGAGATAAAGAAGAAAAGCCACTACCGAACGTCAACTAAGTTGTGACGTTCTACAGTGGCTTATGTATTTTATCGTCCGATCATCTTCGCTACTTCCCTGATATATTCCGGTGTGGTACCGCAGCAGCCCCCTACAATACCGGCACCTGCATCAATCAGAGCTTTCACATGTCTGGCAAAATCCGGCGCTTTCATGGAATAAACGGCGTTTCCATTATCATCAATGAACGGCATACCGGCATTCGGCTTGGCAATGACCGGGATGGAGACATTTTCTTTAATATTGCGGATAACAGAAACCAGCTGATCCGGACCAACAGAGCAATTCACGCCCACAGCATCTGCACCTGCAGCCTCCAGGGAAACAGCAGCCTCGATAGCATTTCCACCGCTGAAAATACTTCCGTCTGCGTCTACCGTCATGGTACACATAATCGGCAGCTCGCAAACTGTGGAAGCAGCATCCACAGCGGCCAGAGTCTCTTCGATATTGATCATGGTCTCAGCAACGATCAGATCCACGCCGGAATCCTTCAGAATTCCAATCTGCTCCTGATACATTTCGAAAGCTGCCTCATAGGTCATCTCCCCGGCAGGAGCCATCATTTTACCACTGGTGGTAATATCCGCAGCAACGTAAACCTTATGGTCTGCCGTATCCGCGACTTCTCTTGAATAGGAAACCAGAGTGCGGTTGATCTCCTCCATACGGTCCTGCAGACCATGCATGGTAAGGCTTACACGGTTGCCGCCAAAAGTAGGAGTGTAGATAATATTGCTTCCCGCTTCGATATAAGCTCTCTGAAGATTCTGGATCACATCCTTATGCGCCAGCACCCATTCCTCTGTGCATACCCCCTTCGGCATGCCGGCAGCCATCAGGTTGGAACCTGTAGCGCCGTCCAGAAGAACAATATTCTGTGCCAGTTCCTGAAACTCTTGTTTTGTCATATTGTAATTCCTCCTTAAATTGGCAGAATATTGCATTCAAATGATATTTGCATAACATGCCGCCCATTGTGGTCTGCAACTATCTGGCGAACATTTATCCTGCCGGATACGGTTGATTTCGTCATATTCCTGTCCGCGTCCTGGAAGTTATAACGTTTTCATAAAAAAATTTTATAAATCTTTCGTATTATAACACTATTTAACTTGATTTTCCAGTTGTCAGCGTATAAAATATAAGATATGCTTTTGATAGGTGCTGACTATAAAGTGAACAGCAGCCCTTAATGACAAAAGAAATAAAAAAGGAGCTAAAAGATGAGTAGAAGGAGAAGAAGAAACGACTGGATACCAGGCGCGGTGATCACCATCATCGTCATTATGCTTTCTGTTGTTTTTATGGGACTTCTGGCAATGACCAAGATGATCCCGACCATTTATATGCTGATCATCGGCATTGTACTTGCGGTGATCGCAGCCATTATCTGGCTGTTGGTATGGCATACCAGATACACAGGCCGCTTTATTGGCGGAACTGTTTTGGCAGTGATCATGATTGCCATTCTGGCATTCGGCGGTTTCTATATTAATAAGACAAGATCCGCCATCAGCAATATTTCCGGTGAGACCACTGAGGTCACACAGATGGCTGTTTATGTAAAGAACGATGATGCCGCTGATTCTGTAGAGGCAACTGCCGGATATACTTATGGTATTCTTTCCTCACTTGACCGTGAGAACACAGATGGCGCGGTAGCACACCTGAACAGCGAATTCGGCACAGAGGTACAGACGAAAGAGTACGCAGGTCTGACCGAGCTTGCTGACGGAATCCTAAACGGTGAAGTAAATGCTATGCTTCTGAACAGCGGATATCTTAGTGTATACGAGGATATGGACGGATACACAGATTTCAGCACTAAGATAAAAGAGGTTGGAACAGTAGACGTTGAATCCACAATTCAGTCTGCAGAAGAGTCCACCCCTATAGAGCCGATCACCACTGCTAATGGCGGTAAGGTTTACACCATCTATCTCAGTGGTATTGATACCAGAGGTGAGATGACAGCTAAGAGCCGAAGCGATGTAAATATTATTGCCACTGTGAATACAGATACACATGAGATCCTGCTGGTTTCCACACCTCGTGATTACTTTGTACCGCTTTCTATTTCCGGAGGTGCACCGGATAAGCTGACACATGCCGGTATTTATGGAATCGATGTGTGTATGGATACTCTGGGAATGCTGTATGATATTGACATTAATTATTACTTCCGAATTAACTTCGGTGGATTTGTGAAGGTAATCGATGCACTTGGCGGAATTACCGTTAATTCAGATTATGATTTTGATTCCAAGAATATTCTGGGTTATCATTTTAACAAGGGTGAGAATTATGTGAATGGTGAGCAGGCGCTTATCTTTGCAAGAGAGCGTTACGCATTCCAGGAGGGTGACCGCCAGCGTGGTAAGAACCAGATGGAGGTTATCCGTGGTGTTGTGAAGAAGGCACTTTCTCCGGAAATCCTTACCAGCTATTCCTCCATTCTTTCCAGTCTGGATGGATGCTTCGGTACTAACATCACATATGAAGAGATCGCACAGATCCTTCAGCAGCAGCTTACCAATGGGGGCGACTGGACAATCGTTTCCTACAGTGTAAATGGTACCGGTGCTACTGAGAAACCATATTCCATGAGCCAGAAGGCATATGTTATGGTTCCGGATTATAACACTGTTGATAAGGCTAAGAGCCTTATGGAAAAGGTTCGCAACGGTGAAGTGGTTACCCAGGAGGAAGCTGACGCACCAGTTAGTGGAAGCACAAGCACTGACAGCACCTCCACAGAAACTGTGACCGAGCCAGGTACAGTAGCAGCCGAGACACAGGCTGCGACAGATACCACTGCTGCAGATGGAACTACAACCGAAGGCGCAGCTGATACTACTACACAGCAGTAAAGAGAATGAGATTCCTCTGGTGAGAGGAATCTAAATATAGAAAGAAGCAAATCATTATATAACGTGGTTTGCTTCTTTTTTGATAAATTTATAAACTTTTAAGATGATTTTTATATTATATTGTGATAAAATGGGGATATAGAAGAAGGAAAGGCGGGTGAATCTGAGTTTACATTCTTGGATTTTACAGAAGATGACATCGCACAGCTTAGTATGATACCACTTATGGGTGGACAGATGAGCCGTAAAGATAAAATTAAAGAAGGGATTTTTATAGCGAAAGAAGAGCATAATGACATGGCGGATAAAGTGATGGCTATGTTGTATACTCTGGCAGATAAGTTCTTGGATGGAGCAGAACTTGATGAGATTAAGGAGGCGATGACAATGACGAGATTGGGACAGATGATAGAGAAAGATGGACGTGAAAAGGAGCGTATAGCCTTAAATACGCTGAATAAAAAATTACTTTCTTCCAATCGCATTGAAGATTGTATAAAAGCTACAGAAGATGAAGAATATCAGAAAAAACTCATGAAAGAATTTGGTATAAAATAAATAAAACCTGGCCGGGACATCACTTACCTGATCGTTCCCGGCCCTAACTATGTTAGAAACATATAGAAGCAAATTTGCATAACCCACCACCCAACTGGAAACAATAAAAAAAGATGACCTCCAAGTCGCATTATTTCAGTAATGCGTATTTGCGCTGCAAACAAGCAGAAAATCAGTACAATTTGGACTATCGACCCCGAATAAAGACCCCTTATTTTAGAAATTGAGATTTTTCAGTATCCGGTCACCTTTTCCAGACAGCAAAAAAGACAGTCACACCAGAGGTCTCTCACAAGAGAATTCTCTGGTATAACTGCCTTTTCTGAAATTGTTTATTCTGTTATATTGCCTGCTCCATCATCTGATTCATATACTGTCGCTTCGTTTCCGCCTGGATATGCACATACAGATCCAGTGTGGTTCGCACGGAAGTATGTCCAAGTATTTCGGACAGGGACTTGGTATCGAAGCCATGTTCCACCCAGCGACAGGAGAACTGATGCCGGAGAGCATGGATTTTAATGGGGGGAATTTCACATGTTTTTAGCAGCGCTGCATATCTGCGTTGGATGACCCGCGGCTCCATGCATCTGGCAGTTCCAGACAAAATATATGCGGAGCCATCTTTGCGAAAACATTTCGCATAAAAAAGCAGCTTGTCTGGCAATGGAATTTCCCTGTTGGAATGTTCTGTCTTCGGCGGACCGATATACAGAATGGTTTTTGGGATTTTTCCAGTGTCCGGATTGGCGGTCTGATCCAGATTTTTGATGCGGATCACAGTACGCTGTATGCGGATTTTGTGCTGGGCGAAATCCACATCTTCCCAGCGCAGGCCGCTGAGTTCGCCTACACGGATGCCGGTATGCATGCAAAGCAGCAGACCGAAATGGAAATCACTGATATTGTCAATAAGAAATTTCTCCAGCTGGTTATAGTTTGCAAGCTTCATAATCTGCACCTCCTGGCTGGTGCCAGCCAAATGGGGGTAGCGGATTGGTTCACTGGTATAGACGCCTCCCTTTGCTGCAAAGTTCAAAATGCTGCGGAGTACGCTTAAAATTACATGAATGGTTCCTGCAGACAATGTCAGCTCTTTTTTCTTATGAATAAGCTGCGTGATCTGAGAATTGCTGATTTTCCGTATCCGGGTGCTGCCAAGCTCCGGAAGAAGCTGGTTCTTCAGGATTGCTTCATAATTAGAAAAAGTGCTGTCCTTGATGGTATAGCGGATTTCCTGTTTCCAATGCTCAGCGGCTGTTTCGAAGGTAGCCTGGTAATTCAAAATGCCAGGGTTTCGCACCAGATGTCCATAGCCTGGCACTTCTGCAATTTTTTTGTTTCGTTTGTCCTTTACTTCGCCATATGTTTTGCCATAGAGGGAACCGTAGTGGATTTTTCCCTCCGGATCACGGTATTTGATATAACGGGCTTCCCAGCGCCCGTCCTTGCGTTTGCGTATGTTTTCACCTTTTCTGCACATAGCTGCCTCCTTATTCTATAAGTATGTACCAATTATTTGACCACGCAATTATTTTATATCGAAAAAATCCCTTTGAAAAACTAATGGGAAAAAGGTGAATTTGGAACAAATTATGGTATAATTCGACAAAAAGAGTCTATAGTCGCTATAATTGGTTGACTTTCCCTGTTATTCGCGATAGAATGTAAAACGATGATGGGAAAGAAAGCAGAAAAACTGCCTGGATGACCGTCGCATTACTGAAATATTACGAAAGAAACCAGCAGAAATCACAGACAAAATTTATGAAAACAGGATACAGCATCCGAACCTGGCGCATGCGCCTGGTTTGTCCGGAGCCTATATGGCTGGACAGGACAGAAGAATATTTTCAGAATGTGGTGGAATTTTACTACCACCTTCTGAGACAGCATGAAGAACTGTGGAACAGCAGCCTCTTCGATATCCAGCGCAGTCTGGAGCTCCTGACCCTGGCCGGTCGGGACGGCAGACAGCCCACCAACCCCTTACCAATGGGGAAAGTACCTGTCTACCTGAGACGCGCAGCCATCAACAAAGCATCTGCCACAGTAAAAAGCACCCAGGAGCTTCAATCCGGATTCCCTGAGAAGCTGGAAGCCAAGGTTACTTTTTTCAAAGGAATGTATTCCGACCTCACCGACAGATCCATCTGCCTGAAGCTGTGGAACGGTGAGAAATGGATCTGGACAGACTGCAATCTGAAAGGACGCCCCTTTCCCCAAGATGGTCAGCTAATGTCGCCCACCCTGGTAAAAGAGGGCAGGCGCTACCTGCTGAATATCCCGGTGAAACAGGAGAACAGCGACGCCCGCACTGCCAAAGAACGAATGGCAGAAGGCACGAGCCTGTGCAGTGTCCGCTTTACAAACACAGACACCTTCGCAGTGTGTTGCATTCTGGATGAGCTGGGAAATCAGCTGGCTGTACACACCTGCCGGGGCGGAGATGCGTACCGCCACCGCTGCAAGCTGCTGGAGACCAGAATACAGAAATCTAGACCGAACACAGTGGGAGATAATAGTCCCCAGCCAAACCGGAAGTACTACATGCACCTTAAGAACCTGTCCGAGCACTACGCCCACCAGGTCAGCCGTGAGATCCTGAACTTCTGTAAAGAAAATCAGGCAGGAATCATTGTCCTCCCCGATTACGACCAGAACTTCACCCGGATGGCAATGGTAAAAAGCGGCAATTTTTCCCCGCTTCACTTAAGCAGTAAGATCCGGACCAACCTGCAGTACAAAGCCTGGGCAGAAGGCATTCTGGTACTGGAAACCAGAACAGACGGACTGAAAGACAAATGCGCCATCTGCGGCGGCAAGGTTCGCCGGAAGGGAAATGAATTCCTCTGTGAAAATGGTCATCAGGGAAACCGCTTCCTGAATGACGCCAGAAATCTTGGCAGGAAATGCCAGGAGAGTTTTTTTCGCGGAAGTAGAACAAAATAATTATTGACAACAAAGATAAAAATGATAATAAGCAGCGTTACGAACGCTCTTATCTATAAAACCGGGTAACCGGGCAAAGAGGCTGCGCCAGTGACGCAGGCTTTTCGGCAGACCACCGCCGGTGCGGGTTCCGGACTTCCCCAAGATATCCTGGGAGTCGCCGAAGCACCAGACAGGAAGCTATCTGGTAAGTGGTCAAAGTTATGAAAAAATGGGAGGAAAGGACTGGGGGGGTAACTCCGTCCATATGATTAAGAAATGACAACGAAAAAACAAAAAACCGAACGCAAAAAAAGAAAGTTGGAGCATTGGCAGGTAATTGCACTTTACTTGATGATTTATGATGTGATCGCCGTAAACGCCGCATACTTTCTCGGACTGTGGTTCCGCTTTGATTGTACATACTCCGCAATACCCGGAGAATATTTGTCTGCCTATCTGAAATTTGCACCATGGTATACAGTATTCTCTGTTTTGGTCTTTTGGGCATTGCGCCTCTATAACAGTGTGTGGCGCTTCGCAAGCTACAGTGAGCTGTTAAGAATTTGCTTATCTACTGTAATTACATTCCTGTTCCAGATAATTGGAATCACATTTGTCATTCAGAGAATGCCAATGTCCTATTATCTTTTCGGAACCATTATTCAATTTTGCCTGATTACAGGAATCCGTTTTTCGTATCGATTTGTTCTTCTGGAAAGAACACGGAAACAGAAGGAAGAGGAGGGCCCGTTGCATCACATTATGCTGATCGGTGCCGGCCAGGCAGGACAGATCATTCTCCGCGACGTGGAACGTGCCAAAGAGCCGAAGGGAAAGGTCTGCTGTATTATTGACGATAACCCGAATAAATGGGGACGTTATATGGAGAGTGTGCCCATTGTAGGCGGTCGTGATGACATTCTCGCAAGTGCAAAGAAATATAAAATCGACCAGATTCTTCTGGCAATTCCAAGCGCAAGTGCGGCAGAGCGAAGAGATATCCTAAACATCTGCAAGGAAACCAAATGTGAAATGAAGATTCTTCCAGGTGTGTACCAGTTCGTCACCGGAGAAGTGTCCCTCAGCAAAATGAAAGACGTGGCAGTGGAAGACCTTCTTGGAAGAGAACCTATCAAAGTAAATATGGATGAGATTTTCCGTTACATCTGCGGAAAAACCATTCTGGTAACTGGTGGCGGCGGTTCCATCGGAAGTGAGCTTTGCCGTCAGATCGCAGCCCACGCTCCGAAACGACTGGTGATCTTCGATGTCTATGAGAACAATGCCTACGATATTGAACAGGAGCTTCGTTCCAAATATCCACATCTGGATCTGGTGGTACTGATCGGTTCCGTGCGCGATACCAGAAAGATCAACAATGTATTTGAAACATACAAACCAGACATTGTTTACCATGCAGCTGCCCATAAGCACGTACCTCTTATGGAGACAAGCCCCTGTGAGGCAATCAAGAACAATGTAATGGGAACCTATAAAACAGCTCACGCCGCTTTGAAAAATGGCTGCCAGCGTTTTGTACTGATCAGTACAGACAAAGCTGTGAATCCAACCAACATTATGGGAGCCAGCAAGCGTCTCTGCGAGATGGTTATTCAGACAATGGATAAGATCAGCAGAACCGGAAGAGAAGATCTGCTTCCATTACTGGGAAGCCACTATGAGGACAGCGAGGAAGCACTTGCAGAGGTGGCAGCGACTTGTGAAAATCCAGGAGCAAATGGCGAGAGAAAATACAGGACTGAGTTTGTGGCAGTGCGCTTCGGAAATGTGCTGGGAAGTAATGGATCTGTTATTCCGTTGTTTAAGAAGCAGATTGCCAAAGGTGGTCCGGTAACGGTTACCCATCCGGACATTATCCGTTACTTTATGACCATTCCGGAAGCGGTAAGTCTGGTGCTTCAGGCTGGAACCTATGCAAAAGGCGGAGAAATCTTTGTGCTGGATATGGGAGCTCCGGTGAAGATTGATACACTGGCAAGAAACCTGATCAAGATGTCAGGACTGACACCGGATGTGGATATTAAAGTGGAATACACCGGGCTGAGACCTGGGGAGAAGCTTTATGAAGAAAAACTGATGGCTGAGGAAGGTCTGACTAAGACGGATAATGATTTGATTCATATTGGTAAGCCGATTCCGTTTGATACGGATGAGTTCTTACATCAGCTTGAGAATCTGGCTGTTGTGGCATATGGAAATGATCCAGATATTAGAAGTTATGTGGAAGAAATTGTGCCGACTTATCATGCGGCGAAGGATGATTTGAAACTGCATGGGGAGACATATAAGAAATTATTCAATAAAGCAACTGAAAATAATTATTAATTCATTTGAACATATATTATTAAATTTTAAGAGAGGAAGAGAACAATGAAAATACCATTTTCACCACCAGATATTACAGATGCAGAGGTTGAACAGGTTGCAGAAGCACTTCGTTCCGGTTGGATTACTACCGGACCGAAAACAAAAGAATTAGAGCGTGAAGTTGCTGATTTTTGTGGCGTTAACAGAGCAGTATGTTTGAATTCACAGACAGCTTGTGCGGAAATGACACTGAGAGTTTTAGGAGTAGGAGAAGGTGATGAAGTAATTACCTGCGCTTATACCTATACAGCAAGTGCATCTGTAGTATGCCATGTAGGTGCAAAACTTGTATTAATCGATACACAAAAAGATTCTCTTGAAATGGACTATGAGAAACTTGCAGATGCAATTACAGAAAAAACTAAGGTAATTATTCCTATTGATCTTGGTGGTGTACCATGCGATTATGACAGAATCTTTTCTATAGTTGAAAGTAAGAAACATCTGTTCCATCCGTCAAACGATATTCAAAAAGCAATAGGAAGAATTATTGTAATGACTGATGCAGCTCATGCGTTTGGAGCAGAGTGGCATGGCAAAAAGGTTGGAAGTATTGCTGATTTTAGTAACTTTAGTTTTCATGCAGTGAAAAATTTTACAACTGCAGAAGGTGGAGCTGCTACATGGAAAGATATTGAGGGAATTGATAATGAAGAATTATATCATAAATATCAATTGCTTTCCCTTCACGGACAGTCAAAAGACGCTCTTGCTAAGACTCAGCTTGGTGCATGGGAATATGATATTGTCGGTCCATGGTATAAATGCAATATGACAGATGTTGTTGCAGGAATTGGTCTTGCACAGATGAAACGTTATAAAGGCTTACTTGCCAGAAGAAAAGAAATAATTGGAAGATATGATGATGCATTTAAGCCATTAGGAATTGAAGTCCTGAATCACTATGCAGATGAACATCAGTCATCAGGTCATCTTTATATTACAAGAATTCCGGGGATTACTCTGGAACAGAGACATGAGATTATTGTAAAAATGGCGGAAAAAGGAATTGCATGTAATGTACATTATAAACCATTGCCAATGATGACTGCATACAAGAATCTTGGGTTTGATATTAAAGATTATCCAAATGCTTATAAGAGATTTGAAAATGAAATTACACTGCCACTTCACACTAAATTGACTGACGAAGAAGTGGAATATGTAATTGAAAATTATTGCGAGATTGCAAAGAACTATATTGGAAAATAATTAGGAGAAGTAATTAATGATTTTGAAAAAATGGGATGACCTTCCTGAATTTATGAAATGTGATGAGGTAAAGGTATACTATGATATTTTATCACGAAAGAAAGGGAGTCTGGTTCTGAAACGGATTTTTGATATTGTAGTGGGGGTTATCCTGTTGATTCTCCTGGCTATACCTATGCTGATTATTGCAGTGATGATAAAAATGGACTCGAAAGGACCTGTTTTTTATCGCCAGGAGCGTGTGACCAGATACGGCAAAAAGTTTAGAATACATAAATTCCGTACTATGGTAAACAATGCAGATAAGATTGGAACTGCTGTAACGGTTGGGGGAGATTCAAGAATTACTAAAGTGGGGGCAAAAATTAGAGACTATCGTTTGGATGAACTCCCACAGTTGTTTGATGTGCTTAACGGAGATAGCGGTATAATAGGGACAACCAAGAAAAACCTTGATTTTACAAGGGTTTCGCTGGCTTAGTCGAATCTGGTTATGATGATTTTTCTGCATGGTTGTGTCGGTTAAGCTAGGAAATTATGTACAAATAAATGGTTTCTTGGATGCTTATTTTGACCCACACTATAAGCCGAAAAATTATGATAAGGAGGTTTGACCTAGCCTGCGGATGCTCTTCAAAAAAGAACATTCACAGGCTAGTTGTCGTGTTAAGGACTCCAAAATTGTTGGGGGGGGGGTAATGGACTATATGAAAAGGAAAAATTGTGAGAATGAATATGAGAAGCAAGTAAGAAAAATTATCTTCATTGAACGATGAAAATTTAAGTTTTTAACAAAAAAGAAAATGCAGGAAAAGTAAGATTAAAACCTGCGGATGGAGAAATACAAATGAAATATAAGAAGCGTAATGTTCGATGGATGCTGGTTGTATATGATTTGCTTGTGTATGAATTATCAGCGGTGTTGCTTTTAGGACTTTATGGTGGAAATGATAAACTTTCCATTTCAGGTATGTTGCAACAGATGGTTCTTGCACTGTTATGTGTATTTTCAATTAGATTGATTGGAAATGTATATGGACAGATTTGGAGATATGGCGGTATTCAGTGTTATATTCGACTGTTATATACAGATGCAATAGCATTTTTTTGTCTATTTGATTTTAGAACTGGTTCTTCCAGTTGAGAAAATTACATTTGCGAGAATGCTGTGTTTGATCAGTATAAATCTCTTAGGCGCATTGGCGTTAAGGATGATGTACAGATATGCATATAAATGTAGCAATCAGGAAACGAAGCAGGGGAGATTTTTAGCTTCCTTATTATACACATTCGGTAGAGTAAAGAAAGGAAATGATAAAGAAGTCCAGAAAATAAAAATAGCAATAATTGGAGCTGGACGTGTAGGAGTAAGTTTTGCGGAAGATCTTCTGAATAGTGATGAAGCGGCATACATTCCGAGATGTTTTATTGATATTAATGAAAATAAAGTAGGTCGTGAAATTCAGGGATTACCGGTATGGTCAGAAGATGAAGCAACATTTAGAAAATTGAATGAGTATGAAGTACAGGAAATTGTATTTGCTATACCGTCAATGGATGCAGAAAAGAAGAAAACATTATATGAATACTATAAAAATGCTGGATATAAATTAAAAGTTTATGATTATCCGACTGTTTATGCGGCAGGAGGAAAGCGACATTTAAGAGAATTTGATATTGAGGAATTACTGTTCAGAAAGCCATTGGTGGTATCTGATGAGCATACAAATGAATATTACAAAGGCAAAGTTGTTTTGATTACAGGTGGTGGCGGTTCCATTGGATCGGAGCTGTGTCGTCAGTTGGCAAAGATGCAACCGAAACAGATTGTTATTTTGGATATTTATGAAAATGGCGCATACGATGTTCAGCAAGAATTAAAAATTGCATATGGAAATACTTTAAATCTTCAGATTGAAATTTGTTCTATTACACACAAGAAAGCACTGGAACGTGTATTTGCTAAGTATCATCCACAGATTGTAATTAATGCAGCAGCACATAAGCATGTGCCTTTAATGGAACATAACTGTATCGAAGCCATCTATAACAATGTATTTGGAACACAGAATCTGGTAGAACTTTGTGAAAAATATGAAGCGGAACGTTTCATGATGGTGTCAACGGACAAAGCGGTTAATCCTACGAATGTTATGGGGGCTACCAAGAGAATGTGCGAAATGATTGTACAGAGTGCCAGTACGCATGGAAAAGTGAAGTACAGTGCGACACGTTTTGGAAATGTATTAGGTAGTGCGGGTTCAGTTATTCCGTTATTTAAACGTCAGATAGCTAATGGAGGACCGGTTACAGTTACTGATAAGCGAATTATCCGATATTTTATGACTATCCCAGAAGCATCACAGCTTGTACTTCAAAGTGGTGCTATGGCAAATAATGGAGAGCTTTTCGTATTGGATATGGGACAGCCTGTAAAAATAATGGATTTGGCAGAGAATATGATTCGATTGTCTGGTGTACAGGGAATTGAAATTGTGGAAACCGGATTAAGACCGGGAGAAAAGTTATATGAAGAATTGTTGGTTAAAACAGAAGAATTAGATAAAACAAGTAACAGTATGATATTTATTGAGCGTGATTCAGCATTAAGTGCGGAAGAAATTAATACTCGTCTGAATATGCTTAGAGAAGTTTGTGAAACAGGAGATGATTCACAGGCAAGAGAAGTATTAAGAAAAGCTGTACCAACATTTAAAAAGCCGGAAGAAGTTAATCGAGCTGCTGAATTTGCCGTACATCAAAAAAAGAGCGAGCCTGAAAGGGAAGAAGCAGTAGCTATATAAAATATAACAAGATTGTATTTTTACAAAAATACGGGAAGGACGCATATGCATTACGAAACAAAATCAATATTAGACAAAATTAAAGGTTCTATTATTTTGGCAACAGAAGAGGGCGAACAGGAATATGCAAATGTTGATGCAATTCCAGAGAATCTATTGGATGCTGAAATGATTGTTAGTGCTATTGAGGCAAGAGATAGCAAAATTGTTCTTTATTTGAAAAAGAATGAAATAGTTAAAAATGATCTGAATGCAGATTGGGTAAAAGAAGAGGTAGGAAGAACGGGTGTTGAGCCAGGATTTTTCTAAAATAATCAGTCAGATAAAAGGAGAAAACAATATTATGAAGATTCCATTTTCACCGCCAGATATAACAGAAAAAGAAATTGAACAGGTGTCAGAAGCATTAAGATCTGGATGGATTACAACTGGGCCTAAGACAAAAGAATTAGAGCGAGAGGTTGCAGATTTATGTGGAGTAAATCGTGCAGTTTGTCTTAATTCGCAGACAGCTTGTGCAGAAATGACTTTGCGCTTATTAGGAGTTAAAGAAGGCGATGAAGTCATTACATGTGCGTATACATATACTGCAAGTGCGTCTGTAGTATGCCATGTAGGGGCAAAACTTATTTTAATTGATACTCAGAGAGATTCTCTTGAAATGGATTATGAGCAGTTGGAAAATGCGATTACTGAAAAAACAAAAGTAATTATTCCAGTAGATCTCGGTGGAGTGCCATGTGATTATGATAGGATTTTTTCTATTGTAGAACGTAAGAAAGGCTTATTCCATCCGGCAAATAAAATACAGGAAAGCATCGGCAGAGTGATTGTTATGGCAGATGCAGCACATGCTTTTGGTGCAACCTGGAAAGAGAAACCAGTTGGAAGTATTGCAGATTTTTCAAATTTCAGCTTCCATGCAGTTAAGAATTTTACAACTGCAGAAGGTGGTGCTGCTGTTTGGAAAGATATTGATGGAATTGATAACGAAGAAATTTATCATCAGTATCAGTTGTTATCACTTCATGGTCAGTCAAAAGATGCACTTGCGAAAACGCAGCTTGGGGCATGGGAGTATGACATCATTGGACCTTGGTTTAAATGTAATATGACTGATGTTGTAGCTGGAATCGGACTGGCACAGATGAAGAGATATAAAGGTTTGCTTGAACGTCGAAAAGAAATCATAGGAAAATATGATGCAGCATTTAAGCCAATCGGAATAGAGGTATTAAATCACTATACAGAAAACCACCAGTCATCTGGTCATTTGTATATAACAAGAGTTCCGGGAATTACGTTGGAGCAGAGGCATGAGATTATTGTGAAAATGGCAGAATCAGGCGTTGCCTGCAATGTGCATTATAAGCCGTTGCCAATGATGACTGCATACAAAAATATGGGATTTGATATTAAAGATTATCCTAATGCATATAAGAGATTTGAAAATGAGATTACTTTACCGCTTCATACAAAACTTACAGATGAAGAAGTGGATTATGTGATCGAGCAGTTTAGTAGAATCGTGAAAGAATATATTTAAATGTGATAGAAGAAATAGGAGATACAGATGTTACGAGAATGGGAGAAATTACCAAAATTTATGCAGACGGAGGAAGTTCGTCCATATTATGACAGTTTAAAAAAGAAAAAAATTAGTTTGGCTTTAAAAAGAGGATTTGATGTATTTGCTGCATCTGTTATGCTCGTAACATTTTCTCCTGTATTAATTACTATTTCAATTATGATTGTAAGAGATTCTAAAGGAGGAGTGTTTTATCGTCAGGAGCGTGTTACACAATATGGAAGAAAATTTAAAATATTTAAATTCCGAACAATGGTTGCTAATGCAGATAAAATTGGCACCCAGGTTACCGTATCCAATGACAGTAGAGTTACAAAGGTAGGCGAAAAACTTCGTAAATATCGTTTGGATGAATTGCCGCAGTTAATAAATATTATTTTAGGCGATATGACGCTTGTAGGAACCAGACCGGAAAGTACGCATTATGTAAAGAAGTATACACCAGAAATGTATGCTACGTTGTTATTACCGGCGGGAGTTACATCTGAGGCGAGTATAAAATATAAAGATGAAGCAGAGTTATTGGATAAAGCAGACGATGTGGACAAAGTATATGTAGAAAAGGTTCTTCCTGAGAAGATGAAATACAATCTTGAAAGTATTAGAAAATTTAGTTTTATACATGATATAGGAACAATGATAAAAACAGTTTTTGCAGTGATTAGGTAGGGAGTGTGTATGGAAAAAGGATTAGTATCAGTTATTACGCCGACATATAATTGTGCGAAGTTTATAGGGGAAACAATTGAATCTGTTCAGGCACAAACGTATCAGCAATGGGAAATGATTATTGTTGATGATTGCTCGACAGACAATACAAAAGAAATTGTCGATAAATATATAAAAGAAGATAGTAGAATAAAATATTTTTGTTTAGAAAATAATTCTGGAGCTGCCGTTGCAAGAACAAAAGCAATGGAATTGGCAAATGGGGAATATATGGCTTTTTTGGATTCTGATGATATTTGGCCAGAAGAAAAATTGAAAAAGCAATTAGCATTTATGAAAAAGCATGATGTTGCATTTTCTTGTACAGCGTATGAACAAATTGATGAAAATGGGAAATCATTAAATAAAATTATAAAGACAGTACCAAAGGCTGATTATAATCGAGTGCTTTTAGATTGCCCGGTAGGAAATTCTACGGTTATGTACAACGTAGAAAAGATGGGAAAATTTGAAGTACCTAATATTAGAAAACGAAACGATGATGCTTTGTGGCTTCGAATGTTAAAAAAAGAAAAGTACATTTATGGTATGAAATCGGTGCTTATGAAATATCGAATAAGACAGAATTCTATTTCAAGTAATAAATTCAAAGTGATTAAATATCATTGGATTTTATATAGAAATATAGAACATCTTAGTATAGTTAGAAGTGTTTTTCATATTGCATATTGGTGTGTGATTAAATTGCTAAAAATTAAGTAAGGAAATAAATATGAAAATATCAGTATTAGTTCCTACGTTAGGAACAAGAGAAAAGGAAATTAGACGATTATTAGAAACACTGGAAAAACAGTCATATAAAGACTTTGAAATTATATTTGTAACACAGGATAATCATGAAATTGTAAAAGATATAATTTGTAAATATAGTAATTTGGATATAAAGCAAATTGAAATGAGTGTAAAAGGATTATCACGAGCTAGAAATAGAGGATTAGAGCAGGCATTAGGCGAGATAGTAGTATTATCCGATGATGATTGTTGGTATCCTGCAAATGCATTTGAAATTATTGTAAATGCATTTAAAAAAAGACAATGTGCTAAAATTGTATTATCACAGATTTTTGATCCGGAAAAAAATATTCCATATAAAAATTATACTTCCAACGAAGAGTATGTAAGAAACAAATTACAGCTCATGTCAAAATCGTCTATTGAAATTGCATTCAAGAAAGATTTAGTGCTGAATAAAAAATTTGATGAACGGTTAGGTTTGGGAAGCGAATTTGTTTGTGGAGAAGAAGTGGATTTCCTTTTAAGTAATTATGAAAAAAATGCAATCTTTTATATACCAGAGGTAACGGTTTATCATAAAAAGAAAGAAAATGGTAGTAGCAACAAACAAATTATTGCTAAAGGGGCAATTTATGGAAAGAATTTTAATATATTTATTTGTTTATTAGTTTTACTTAGAGATTTGATGTTAAAAAAAGAAAATAATTTTAAATACTTTTTTGAGGGATATAATGAATATTTTAAAAGAACAAATTAAACTGTCAGTAGCTTATCCTGGATGGCGTTCGGCAATAAAAAAATTAAAATCAAATAAAAATAAAAAGATTTTTTTATTTGGAACACCTATGCATGGTAATTTGGGGGATCATGCAATCGCAATCCAAGAACAATATTTTTTTGAGGATTTTTTCCCGGACTATGAATATTTTGAAATATTGATGCCTATGTATCACACACAAAAAGAAATAATAAAAAATACAGTAACACCTGAAGATTTAGTTGTAATTTCGGGTGGTGGATGGATGGGGAACTTATGGATACATAATGAATGTGTTATACGTGAGATTGTGCAGAACTATCCCAATAATAAAATTATTATTCTTCCACAAACAGTATATTATACTTCAGACGAACTGGGAGAGAGGGAATACAGAATAACAAATGAAATATTAAAAAAACATAGTAATTTACATATTTTTGTAAGAGAAAGGAAGTCTTACAATTTTATAAAACAAAAATTTGAATTTACAGGAAACTCGGATGTATATTTAGTACCAGATATGGTTTTGTATGGGAAAAATATGATAACAAAGGAAAAATGTACTGGATATGAGAAAGTGATAAATGTATGTATTCGAGAGGATTGCGAATCCGAGCAAGAAAATATTGATGATTTCTATGAAAAAATAAAACAAAATTATAATATTAGAAAAGTTAGTACTGTTATAAAATCGCCAGTTGTTTTAAGAAAGCGAATAAGTGAGTTGCAAAAGTCGTGGGAAACTTTTGAAAATGCAGAAATTACTATAACAGATCGTTTACATGCAATGCTGTTTTCTGTATTAAATGGGACTCCATGCATTGTTTTAAATAATAAAACTGGTAAAGTTTTTGGAGTGGCAGATTGGCTTGATGATACAAATATGATTGTAAGAGCTAATTCGTTAAGTGAAGTGCTTGAGAAATTAAAGAGAACAACTATATGGGAACATAAAAAATATGATAGAGAAAAATTGCTAAACTATTTTGAAGAAATGGCAGACGTAATACGAAAGGATTAAGTATGGAAATTAAAAGATTGTTAGTTATCAATGTACCAATTAAAAATTGTAATCTTAAATGTGAATATTGTTATATTTCAGCATTGAAAGAAAATGAAAAAGGAGCAGCTAAATTTTTATATACTCCAGAGCATGTTGGCAAATGTCTTTCAAAAGAGAGGTTAGGAGGCACTTGTATTATAAATCTAACGGGAGGAGGAGAAACTCTTATTCCGAAAGAAATGCCGCAATATATTTACCAATTATTATTACAAGGACATTTTTTAGAGGTTGTAACAAATGGAACATTGACAAGTCGATTTGATGAAATTGCTGAGTTTCCAAGAAATTTGTTAGAGCATTTGGAATTCAAATTCTCTTTCCACTATGCAGAGTTAAAGAAAAAAGGATGGCTAGATAGATACTTTTCAAATGTGAAAAAGATGTGGGAAAAGGGATGTTCGTTTACTGTTGAGTTAATGCCTTATGATGGATTGATTGATGATATTGATGAAATTATAAATCTTTGTAAATCAGAACTAGGAGCAGCATGTCAAATTACAGTAGGACGAAATGATTTGACTGAGAAAAAAGATCTTTTGACATCTATGTCAAGAAAAGAGTATGAGTCTGTTTGGAGAAAATTTGATTCTACAATGTTTGATTTCAAATTGGATATTTTTCAGAAAAAAATAGATGATTTTTGTTATGCGGGAGCTTGGACTTTGTACGTTGATTTAGGAACTGGGGCTGCTAAGCCATGTTATGGACAGCTTAGTAATCAAAATATATTTAAAAATCCTGAACAACCAATAATCTTTAATCCAGTGGGAAAACATTGCAGACAGCCATATTGTTATAATGGGCATGCATTTTTAACCTTGGGAGTAGTTCCAGAATTAGAAACACCAACATACGCTGATATTCGTAACAGAGTATGTGAAGATGGTAGAGAATGGTTATCGAAAGAAGTTAAAGATGCATTTTCACAAAAATTAGCTGATAACAATGAAGTATGGGATGAAAAGAAAAAGAATAGTTATGAAAGAAAGTATCCGTTTATATTTTTTAAAACGGCATTATATGACTGGAAAGAAATATATAATAAAGTTATAAGAAAACGTAAGAAATAAGGTGCAATATGAGTAATGGACAAAGAAATATAAAACAGAAAAGTACAATACTTGCAATTATATTGGTGATATATATTTATGTTCCATACTTTGCGAATATTTTAGAAAACACTTTTAAAATTTCATCGTTATATGAATATATAATTTATATGATGCTTGCGATAATAGCAATAGGAACGACAATGAGCATGAATAAACGTGTGCTTACATTTTTGTTTGTCTTTTGTTCTGCGATAATCATTAATTATATAGTAGTGCCTTATCGGTATTATGTATTTATAGAAGGTATACAAGCGTTGGTTGGCATAGCAGTTCCATGTTTGTGTGTTTCAAATAATATATTTGATTTAAGAATATTTGTTGAAAAATGGTGGAAATTTTCTAAATTAAATTTACCGTTGGTATTAGTTGCAGTTGTCTTACTTAAACAAGGGCTAGTGCATTATTCAATATTTACAAGTATATGTGTACCAAATGTATTTATTGGTTCTTACATGGTACTTCAGGGAATTGAAAAAAGAAAATGGTTATATATTAATGTTGCCATTAATATTCTTGTGACTGCTGTTTTGGGTGGACGTATGTCTGCAGTAATATCAGCGTGCATGATTTTATTTGCATATGTATATTCAGGTAAAATAAAGTTATGGAAGAAATTAATAATTATTGTAGGACTGGTAGTATCGGCATATATTTTGCTAAACAATTTAATAGATATTTTATATTGGGTAAGCCAAAAACTAGCACAATATGGAATGCAATCTCGAAGTGTTACTTTGTTGATAAATCAAATAAAAAGCAATGAGATATACTTGACCAACAGAGATTATATTTATACGGCATGTGTAGAGTATATAAGAGGTAGAGTCGGTTTGCCAGGAGGATTTGGAATTCCGCTATATATTACTTCGGGTGAATATTATTATGCGCATAATGTTGTTTTGCAATTTTTGACATTTTTCGGAATATGGGGAACTATCATTATTCTTGGAATTACATTGATTCGTGCAAGAACGATAAAGTATATTGCACCTTTAAAGTGTAAAAAATTTATGTATTTTATGCTGCTATGTTATATAGGCATTGGAATGACAGGATCGAGTATATGGATTCATTATTTATCAACTATTTTTATTGCTATTTTCTTTTTTGGAAATAGCAAGATTTATCAGTCAATAGAAGTGAGTTAGATATGAAACTTTTTCTTAAAAAAATCATAAAAAAATATAGAGATATGTCAGTAGAAATGAAAGCTGCGTCTTGGTATGCAGTGGGAAATATAATACAAAAAATTGCGCCTTGGTTGGTAATGATTATACTGACGCATTACTTAGCTACTGAGGAATATGGAATATATAGTATATTTATGTCCTGGCTAGAAATATTTGAGATTATTATAACATTGAGAATATACAGCAATGGTTATGTTGCAGGATTAGTAAGGGACGATGAAAATAGGACAACATATACAGCAACTATGCAATCGTTGAGTATTGTATTGATTGTGATTTGGACGTTAATGTATTTAATGTTTCACAAGGGCATTAATTATATTACTGGAATAAGTACTCCGTTAAGTATACTGATGATATGTTCTTTTATAGGAACTATCAGTTTCGGATTGTGGTCATCAAGACAAAGAGTTGATAACCAATATAAGAAAATGTTATTTGCAATAATTGTATATGGTCTTATCGGACCTATCGTTGGTGCATTAACCGTTTTCCTTAATTTAGATAATCCTATATTTTATGTTATAGCTACAAGGACAGTAATCCAGTTAGGGGTTGCAATTCCGTTTTTTATATCAAATTATAAAGGTACGTCCACATTATGGAAAAAAGACTATGCAATAGATGCATTGAAATATAATTTGCCATTGATGCCATATTACTTATCGATGATATTATTAAATCATTCGGATCGTTTAATGATACAAAAAATTGATGGTTATGAAGATGCTGCTTTATATAGTGTATCATATAGTGCAGCCATGGTCATCTTTGTTATAAGTGGTGCGTTGAATTTATCTTTACAGGCATGGCTGTTTAAGGAATTAAAATTAAAGGATTCGTCGAAAGATAAAAGTAAATTGATAACAGTCGGTACAATTATAGTTGCTTTTTGCGCTATTGCGGAAATTGTGATGGCTCCAGAAATAATTTTGATTTTAGGAGGGAAAAAATATTTAGAGGCAATATGGGTTATGCCACCATTAGCAATTAGTGTTATTGTTATGTATATATATCAACAATATGTAAATATCTTGTTCTATTATAAAAAGACGAAATTTATTTTGTTTGCGTCAGTATTTGCAGCAGTGTGTAATATAATTTTAAATGCTATTTTTATTCCGATTTTTGGATATGTTGCTGGTGGATATACGTCATTAGTAAGCTATTTAATAGTCATGATTTTATATTTTGTATTAGCAAGAAAAGAATGTATTGATAATGAGATACAAATGAAAAATTATTTTAATACAAAATTGCAAATGACAATACTTATAGGTACGAGTATTGTGGCATTGTCTATGGTTGCTGTATATAAAAATGCAGTTGCTAGATATTTGTTGGCTTTAATGATGTTTGTATTATTGGTTGCAACAAGGAAAAAATGGATACCAGAACTGAGAAAAGGAAAGAAAGTATGAAAAAGAAAAAACAATTAATTTTTATGTTATTTTTTCTCATAATACTTTTTACAGTAGGATATATAATTTTACCACGTATTAGAGTAAAAATTGAACAAGAGAAATGTGACAAAATATATGCAAATAAAATATTAAAATTGCCGGACAAAGAAAAAGCTAATGTAGGATTTACGTGTACAGGGCTTTATTGGGATAAAGAAGAAGAGAGTTTTTTTATAGGGAATGCAGGTAAATATAAGCCTAATGATAAGACTTTCCAGGCTTCTATCGAAATAGTTGAAAAGGATTTTTCGGCTATTAAAGGAGATATACCTTGTTATTTAAAATTTGAGAATATGAGAGATATACAAGGAGTTACTAAGTCAACAGATGGAACTATCTGGTTATGTTCTTATGGAGAAAACAAAGTTCGCCATATAGACGAAAAAGGAAATGAATTAGGAAATTTTGATATAAAAGAACCATCTGGCATTGCAAATGATAGTAGGAGTAACACGCTTTGGATTTTGACGAATAATTATTTATATAATTGTTCATATGATGGCGTAGTACAAAAAACAATTAAAATACATATAAAAGGACAAGATCAATTGTTTTTAGACGAAAAAAATGATTTGATATATTTTTCAGCAGGTGCAGACTATCATGGAGATAGCTATATTTATACAGTTGACTTAAAAACAAGTAAAGTTAAACCATTATATGTATTGAAAGATTCATATGCAATTGAAGGGATAACGATTGTTGATGATGTATTGTATGTGCTAAATGATGGTTATTATCATGACGCTGAAACGCCAATCAATCAAGTTAATATGTATTTTTTAAATAAGATACAAACCAAAGAAAATTATCAGTAAATGGGGGAAAATATAATGAAAATAGCAGTAGCAGGAACAGGATATGTGGGACTTTCTATTGCCACATTGTTATCTCAAAATCATGAGGTAATGGCAGTTGATATTATCCCGGAAAAAGTCGAGAAGATCAATAAAAGGATTAGTCCGATTCAGGATGAATATATTGAAAAATATTTGAAGGAAAAAGAGTTAAATCTGACAGCTACGTTAGATGCGGAATCTGCGTATAAGGATGCTGATTTTGTTGTTATTGCTGCACCTACAAACTATGACAGCAAGAAAAATTTCTTTGATACGTCAGCAGTAGAAGCTGTGATTAAGCTGGTTATTGAATATAATCCAGATGCAATTATGGTAATTAAATCTACAATTCCGGTAGGGTATACTGCAAGCATTAGAGAGAAATTCCACTGTGATAATATTATCTTTAGTCCGGAATTTTTACGAGAGTCAAAAGCATTATATGATAATCTGTACCCATCCAGAATTATTGTGGGAACAGATGTTGAAAATGCCAGATTGGTAAAAGCTGCGAACACGTTTGCTGGATTGCTGCAGGAGGGCGCAATTAAAGAAAATATTGATACTTTGATAATGGGATTTACAGAAGCAGAAGCGGTGAAGTTGTTTGCTAATACATATCTGGCTCTTAGAGTATCATATTTTAATGAGCTTGATACTTATGCAGAAATGAAGGGACTGAATACACAGCAGATTATTAATGGGGTATGCCTTGATCCTAGAATTGGTTCTCATTATAACAATCCGTCATTTGGTTATGGTGGATATTGCTTACCAAAAGACACAAAACAGCTTCTGGCAAATTATGCAGATGTTCCTCAGAATATGATGTCTGCAATCGTTGAGTCTAATAGAACAAGGAAGGATTTTATAGCAGATCGTGTATTACAAAAAGCTGGATATTATGCTTATGGAGATGAAAATACATATGATGCTTCTATGGAAAAAGAGGTTGTAATTGGTGTATACCGTCTTACTATGAAATCAAATTCAGACAATTTCCGCCAGTCTTCTATACAGGGAGTTATGAAGAGAATTAAGGCTAAAGGGGCATCGGTTATTATTTATGAACCAACATTGGAAGATGGAAGCACTTTCTTTGGAAGCAAGGTTGTGAATGATCTGGATAAATTTAAAGAACAGAGCCAGGCAATTATAGCAAATAGATATGATAGTTGTTTGGATGATGTGAAAGACAAAGTATATACAAGAGATTTGTATGGCAGAGATTAAAAGATGATTGGAAATGCATTGCAATTTATACATCGATTGATAGTGCAGTATTGTGAATCGCCGGTTTCATCTCCGATAACATGGTGTTTGGGGATTATTTGGATAATAAAATCAATACATGCTCTGTACAAAATGAAAGTAAAAACAGATGAGTTGGTTGCTGAAAAGGAAGCAAAAGAGGTTTCAGAAGCCATTAAGGATCTGGATATTTTAACTGAAAAAAGCAAGGAAGAGAATCAGGATATTAGAACTTTAATGTTTGAAAATTTAAAAGAATTGAAGGAGTTCTATGTTATCTGTAAACAGCAAATTAGAAAATCTTTTTCAGCAGCTATGTTCTCATGCTTTGCAGGATTTATGCTTTTTGTTTTGGCAGTCATTATATTTTTATTAGGTGGAAATAATTCAGCATCATTTATGGCTGGTTTATCTGGAGCGATAGTAGAGATTGTGTCTGGTCTTTACTTCTGGATGTATAGGGAAACATCTAAACAACTTGCAAAGTACCACAAACGATTGGAGGCAACCGAGAAATATTTAATTGCTTTGCAGATTATCGAAATGTTGCCAGAAGAAAATAGAATCGAACAATATGGAAAATTAATGGATTATATTTTTGAAAATGTAAATAAACAATAGTATTTACGGGGAGATAAAAATAAAATGTGTGGAATAGTTGGTTTTACTGGAAGACAGCAGGCAGCACCTATTTTATTAAATGGTCTGTCTAAATTAGAGTACCGAGGGTACGATTCGGCTGGAATCGCTGTGCGAGATGGGGAGCGTCTGGCACAGGTGGTTAAAGCCAAGGGAAGATTAGGCAATCTGATTGAAAAAACAGATGAAGGAAAAGCACTAATAGGAACATGTGGAATCGGACATACACGTTGGGCAACACATGGCGAGCCAAGTCAGATTAATGCACATCCGCATGTATCTGGAAATTGTACAAGATCAGGTTCTGGAGAAGTAGAATCAGAAGTGGTTGGAGTACACAATGGCATTATCGAAAATTATACGGAGCTTAAAGAAAAATTATTAAAGCATGGTTATACTTTTTATAGTCAGACTGATACAGAGGTAGTAATCAAATTAGTGGACTATTATTATAAGAAGTATAATCTCGGACCGATTGATGCGATTGCCAAAACAATGGTTCGTGTGCGTGGTTCTTATGCCTTGGAACTTATGTTCAAAGATTATCCGGGAGAAATTTGGGTAGCAAGAAAAGACAGTCCAATGATTATTGGAGTGACAGACGGCGAAACTTATGTGGCTTCTGATGTTCCGGCTATTCTGCAATATACCAGAAATGTTTATTATATTGGTAATCTGGAATTTGCCAGATTGACACCTGGAGAAGCTCATTTCTTTAACCTTGATGGGGATGAGATTGAAAAGCAGACAACAGAAATTAAGTGGGATGCCGAGGCAGCAGAAAAAGCAGGATTTGAACACTTTATGATGAAAGAGATCCATGAACAGCCGAAAGCCGTTCAGGATACTTTGGGTTCTGTCATAAAAAATAATTGTATTGATTTATCATCAGTTGAAATTACAGAAGAAGAAATTCGGAAATTTGAACAGATATATATTGTTGCATGTGGTTCAGCTTGGCATGTTGGAATGGCAGCGCAGTATGTGATAGAGGACTTGGTGGATGTTCCAGTAAGAGTGGAGCTTGCATCTGAATTTAGATACAGAAAAATGCCAATAAATAAAAATTCATTGGTTATTGTCATCAGCCAATCGGGGGAAACAGCAGATACTTTAGCAGCTTTGCGTTTGGCAAAGGAAAAAGATATAACAACTCTGGCAATCGTAAATGTGGTTGGCAGCAGTATTGCTCGTGAGGCAGATAAAGTATTCTATACTCTTGCTGGTCCGGAAATATCAGTGGCAACGACAAAGGCTTACAGCGCTCAGCTTGTAGCAATGTATTGTCTTGCTGTTCAATTTGCCAGAATTAGAAATACCATTACAGAAGAGCAGTATAGTAATTACATTACTGAGTTATTGACAATTCCAGATAAGATTCAGAAAATCTTGCAGGATAAGGAAAGACTGCAATGGTTTGCTGCGAAATATGCTAATGCACATGATGTGTTCTTTGTGGGCAGAGGAATTGATTATGCGATTTCCCTGGAGGGTAGTTTAAAGCTGAAAGAAATTTCTTATATTCATTCTGAAGCATATGCAGCCGGGGAATTAAAGCATGGTACAATCAGTCTGATCGAGCCAGGAACATTGGTAATTGGTGTATTGACACAGAGTGATCTTTACGAGAAAACCATCAGTAATATGTTGGAGTGCAAGAGTCGTGGTGCGTATTTGATGGGACTGACAACATATGGAAAATATGAGATTGAAGATCAAGTAAATTTTGCAGTTTATGTTCCGAAGATAGATGAACACTTTGTAGGAAGTCTGGCAGTTGTTCCGTTGCAGCTAATGGGATATTATGTCAGCGTGGCTAAAGGGTTAGATGTAGACAAACCTAGAAATCTGGCAAAAAGCGTTACTGTAGAATAACGCTGAAGCATGGCACTATTAGTCTCATTGAGGACGGCACTCTTGTGATCGGTGTGCTCACCCAGTCTGAGCTTTATGAAAAAACCATTTCCAATATGGTAGAGTGCAAAAGCCGCGGAGCTTATCTCATGGGGCTGACTACCTATGGAAATTATAATATTGAAGATACGGCTTCCTTTACCGTTTATGTTCCAAAGACAGAGGAGTGCTTTGCCACAAGCCTTGCGGTGATTCCGTTACAGCTTATGGGATATTACGTCAGCGTGGCAAAGGGACTTGACGTGGATAAGCCGAGAAATCTGGCAAAGAGTGTTACGGTAGAGTAAATTTGCAGCAGTCTTATGGGTGCGGTGAACAGAAACGGCAGATGTTTTTCGGGGGAAAAACAACAGGATGAGGTTATAAAAATGGGAAAATATTTTGGTACAGATGGCTTCCGCGGAGAGGCAAATGAAAACCTGACAGCAGATCATGCATATAAAGTAGGCCGTTTTCTCGGCTGGTATTACGGAGAACTGAAACGCCGGAACGGTGACGACACGCCGGCGCGTATCATAATAGGAAAGGATACCCGCCGTTCCAGCTATATGTTCGAGTATACACTGGTTGGCGGACTGGTGGCTTCCGGTGCGGATGCATATCTTCTCCATGTCACGACCACACCTTCTGTGGCTTATGTGGCAAGAGTGGATGAATTTGACTGCGGTATTATGATTTCCGCAAGCCATAATCCATATTTTGACAATGGAATCAAGCTGATCAACGGAAACGGGGAGAAGATGGACGAGGAGACCATTTCCCTTGTGGAAGCCTATCTGGATGGAAATCTGGAAGTCTTCGGGCAGAAATGGGAGGAGATTCCTTTTGCAAAGAAGGAAAAAATCGGCTGTACAGTAGACTATGTTTCCGGAAGAAACCGTTACATAGGGTATCTGATCTCTCTGGGCGTCTATTCCTTCCGCGGTATGAAGGTGGCGCTGGACTGTGCCAATGGAAGCTCCTGGAACATTGCCAAGGCTGTTTTTGACGCTCTCGGCGCCAAAACCTACGTGATCAATGCCAAGCCGGATGGCACCAACATCAACAACAATGCCGGTTCTACCCATATCGGGGGACTGCAGAAATACGTGGTGGAGAACGGAATGGACGTTGGTTTTGCCTATGACGGCGATGCAGACCGCTGTCTCTGCGTGGACGAGAAGGGTAACGTGATCACCGGCGACCACATTCTCTACATCTACGGAAAATACATGAAAGAGCGCGGCAAGCTGCTGACCAACACTGTTGTCACCACCGTCATGTCCAACTTCGGTTTGTACAAGGCCTTTGATGAGCTTGGAATCGACTACGCGAAAACAGCCGTTGGAGACAAATATGTATATGAGTACATGATGAAAAACGGCTGCCGTATCGGCGGTGAGCAGAGCGGGCATATTATTTTCAGCAAATACGCCAGCACTGGGGACGGAATCCTTACCAGCCTGAAGATTATGGAAGTTATGATGGCGAGAAAGAAAAAGCTCAGTGAGCTTTCAGAAGGCTTCACCGTTTATCCTCAGGTGCTCACCAATGTGAGAGTGACTGACAAGAAAGCAGCGCAGGATGATGCAGATGTGCAGGCTGCGGTGAAGAAGGTTACAGAGGAACTGGGCGATACCGGAAGAATCCTTGTCCGTGAGTCTGGAACAGAGCCGGTTGTGCGTGTTATGGTGGAAGCGGAAAGTGAAGAAATCTGCCAGAAGTATGTGGATATGGTTGTGAATGTAATTAAAGAAAATGGGTATGTGGCCGGATAAGGGCTGGATGCCGTGGATGATGCCGCCCGGAGTGTGCCGGGCGGTGGTGGTATATATAAGATAAGTTATAAAATAATATAATAATTGGTCTTGGAGTTACAGTGTTTTGAGGCACTTATGAAAATCAAATACTTAGGGGCAGCTGTTGTATTTCATACTTTTCCAATATATTTTTCTTCCAGAAAAGGAAATAGTATGCTATCCTATATACATCATAAGAGTTTCAAACTTACATAAGCTCTTCTGAAAAACAAATCATAGAAGGTGGTGAAATCCATGGGAAGAAAGGATATCATCACAAAAGAGTATATGGAGGACACAGAAGTATTGGAACATTTTACTTCTAATTTCCGGGAAGTGATGCAGTTTATAAAGTATTCAAAAGATACGGAGAAACTGAGTCAGCTTGTGAAAGGAAATGATGCATTTGAAACTATGGACAGGAAGGCTGTTCGTGTAATGGAGGAGATGACTGGAATGAAGATTGAAAAAGAAGTCGAGGGAGAAAAGGTGAATGTTTGTAAAGCGATTCAGGGCATTGAGGAAAAGGGGCGAATCGCTGGATTAGCAGAGGGACGTGCTGCTGGAAGGTCTGAAGGAATCCAGATTGGCGCAGAGCATGAGCAACGACTTACCAAAGCTCTCTTGAATGACAACCGCATCGACGACCTAAAGTGTGCCCTTGACGACCCTGCTTTTCGCCAAAAACTCTTGGAAGAGTATGGAATTGATTAAGCAGCTATAGAGGAGAGAACAAATTTTATGTGTGGAATCGTATCCTGCATCGGCCCTTCCCAGGCTGCACCCATCCTTTTGAATGGTTTGTCGAAACTGGAATACCGCGGCTATGACTCAGCCGGTCTTGCCGTTCGGGAAGGGGAGAACAAGATAAGAATTGTAAAGGCGAAAGGCCGCCTGAAGGAATCTGCCAGAAGTATGAGGATATGGTTGTGAATGTAATTAAAGAAAATGGGTATGTGGCCGGATAACGGCTGGATGCCGTGGATACCGCCGCCCGGCGTGTGCTGGGCGGCGGTGATGGGTATAAGATGAGTTATAATTTAAAATATTACTGGATTGCACTACGCCAGGCTATACGTTGGGCAAATCGTGGAATTGGTGAACCAATAATTAATTTTTACGAATATGAGCCAAATGAAAGTTTAAATATATTGAAATTCCCAGAGATATCAGATGAATGGCTTGATTTTATTGCAAAATGCAGAAGCAGTGTAACTCATAATTATGATATTGTAGAAGGTCCTATGGCGAATGATACGGTTTGGAACTATGTAAACGATTTCCTGGCTGGAAGAATTAACAGAAAACAGTTTTGGGCATTGGCAGAATTCAAGTATCCGACTCATCAGATTAGTTTTCATACATTATCTGCCCTTAATTGTTTGAAATTTGTAAAAAGTGAGGTAATTTATGACTGAGAAGGAACGAAACGATTACTTTTATGTATGTGCATTGATCGAATATATTGCAAGAGAAACTTTGAATCATCGTGGGGATATTGTGAGTGCGATTGGCAGAAAAGGTGTGGAGAAGCTTTTGCATGATGCTGAAGTAGATCATTGTCTTAGCTTTGAGCAGGTTGGAGATGAGGTTATTTCCTATTATAAAATAAAAAATGGAAATTTCGATACAATATCAGCCTGCAAATATTCAGTGCCAAGTTTCCTGGATATTGGAAAGCTTTATAGCATCATGATAGAAGATTGTGCAAAGCCTGGAAATGAAGTGCAGGAATTGATTAATATATTCAACTCTTTTATAAGTGATGAAATATCAAATTTTAACTCGGATTTGTATTACCAGAATCCGGATTATCTGGAATGGTCGTATAGAGAAGGAAAATTGTTGGATTAAACGAAGCAGAAAAAGGTATATAGGCAAAAACATGGGGGAACCGCTATGGATAATATACAGATTCTTCAGGAGTGCTACTCCAG